>NZ_CATWFF010000106.1 GCF_958350005.1 uncultured Megasphaera sp.
GAAAATACATTGAAAATAATAAAACACAGGCATATAAAAGATGCGTTATATTCATACATCAGCCTGCTGAGCCGTCCATTGAGCGAACTGCCGGCGGAATAATCCGGCGCCGCCGTTGGCTGGATGACGCATAGCCTGGCAGGGAATCTGATGAGATTGCAGCGTATCGGCTGCTTTGCGGCCAATGGCAGCAATGGTAATGTCCGGCCGGCACAGGGCGAGGAGGGCCTGGGTATAGGCAATTCCCTGTACTAACTCCCTTTCTGCCGGCGTGCGGTTGGTAAAGGGCGACTCTTTGTGGGGATGAAAGGGAAAGATATTCCATAGAATAATGTCGTCCGGTACCAGCCCGCTGTCAATAATGGCTCCCCAGACATACGTGTCCGTCGGTTCGTTCATGCCGGACCGGCGCTGGGGATTGCTGGTCATATAGACGCAGTCCGGCCGGCTTGTACGCTGTCCGTTCCGGCCCAGTATCATGGCACTCGTAATCTGCCGGTGAGCGTTGAGCAACATGCGCTCGCAGGTGATGGCAATACCTGTAAAGCGGCATCCCTGATAGCCTGCTGCTTCAGCTACGCAGAGAAACCGGGCCGATGCCAGGCGGCGCTGCAGGTACTGCACAAGCTGCTGGCTGCGAATGGCCGGCGCCTCAGGCCCGATATCGCATTGCTTGTCATAGTCGCGCCACGGATTAAAGACGCTGGTTCCTTTGTACTGTTGGAGAGAATGAATAAACGATTGCAAAGACATGGCAGACCTCCTACGGCGCCGTAAAGACGGAAAACTGATGATATGTTCCGCTGAGGCGGGTAGCCTTGTACAGCGGAGAACGGAGGAATTCCTGATACGGTCCTTTCGGTACGATAATGGATACAGGCTGATGCTGGGCTATGCGCTGGAGAATAGCCGCTTCCGTTTCAACGGGATAGCGGTATTTCTGGGCCCACACGGCGCTGCGGCTTCCTGGCGTATGAATTTCTTTTCCTTTTGGCACCACATAGGTAGCTGTCCGCCCGGTGTAATACACAAAGGACGTGCTGTATTCATCGTAGACATATACCTTGTCAGGAATGGAGGGGCTGTTGATTACGAGGGGAACCGAAGACCGGTAGGCATAGAATGGCTGCAGCACCTGAAAGGTCAGCATGCCGTACAGAATCGCCGTTCCTGCAGCAATAATGATGGGAATGGCCGGGACAGCCCGCAGCCACTGGGCAATGACGAGGAGAATTATGGCACCGCCCAGAAAGACGATGAGCCACGTCAGGCTGCCCATGGGGAAAGGCGTTTTGGCGAAGGCGGCGGCGCCCATAAAGAGAACCCAGAACAGCAGGGCCGGACCGGTGACGATGGTCCACAGGCGGCGCCGGTCCTGATCGTACAGGGAGAGAATTGTCTCTGTGCCTATGTAGAGCAAAGGCAGGTTGGCAATATACGAATAGGTCGGATATTTCGTGGCCATAAGCGTATAAAACAGGATGGTTCCTGCTGCCCAGACGGTCATGTAGACGTAGTCGTCATTCCAGCCGCGCTGCTTCCACAGGCCGTACAGACACGGCCCTGTCCAGGGCAGAAGGCTTACCGGCACGAGGACGATGTAGTAATACCAGACATTGAATTCCGGGTGCTCCGAAACGGTAGCACGGACGACGTTGTTAAATCCCAGAAAGCCGTTGATAAAATCCATGCCGTGAAGGCTGTACATCGTGCCGTACCAGGACAGGGAAATGAGCAGAAAGGCAGCAATGCCGACAGGCGGGAACATGCGCTTTATATAGGTCATATTGCGGCGCAGTCCGGCAAATATCAGGAGAAACAGACCGGGCAGGACGATGCCTACGGGTCCTTTGGTCAGGACGGCAAAGCCGGCCATGGCGTAGGCGGCAATGACATAGCCTTTTTTTCCTTCAGTCAGGCCAATATAGGCGAAAAACATGGTTGCGCCAGTGAAAAAGAACAGCATCTGGTCCGTAATGATGGAGTGGCTGATGGTCCAGACTTCCAGGGACGTTACGGTCATGGCGGCAAACAGCAGTGCCGCTGCTGTCCGCCCCGTACGGCGCCACATATACCAGGCTGCTAGCACGGCTGATGCAGCGCCGAACAGGGCTCCCGGCAGGCGGGAAGCAAAGTCCGTAATGCCCAGCACGGTGTAGGACAGGCACAGCATCCAGTAGATGAAAATAGGCTTATCATACCAGAATACGCCGTAAATACGGGGAGAAATCCAGTCGCCGGCCAGAACCATTTCCTTGGCAGTCAGGGTGTAGTTCGATTCGACCGGGTCCGTAATAGCCAGGCCGCTGTTGCCCAGCAGCAAAAACAGGAGGCTCACAACGGCAATGAGCGGGAAGAGGATACGGGGACGCATGGCAGCTACCTCCTAGGGATGATTGATGAGAATGAGATGAGCCGGAAGTTCGGCAGCAATGCCGTATTGGAGAAGCTCCGGAACGCTGCGGCATAACTGCTGGTACGTCGACCGGGTCATGACGATGTACGTTTTGTCGGGATGGTGCAGGATAGCGGCAAAATCAGGCTGCTTTTCTTTCGTCCATTCCTGTCCGTAGAGGCCGCTGTAATAGGCCAGGCCAGGACGCAGAAACTTTTCAATGTACAGGGGCGACCGGCCGTCGTACACGTCGTGAAGAACATAGGCTGCTTCAAAGGACGTAGTATGACTGGAAAGGCTGGGAATAATCCAGCCAAAGGCAGCCCAGGAGAAGACAGTCATCGCTGCCAGGGCCGTGCACAGAGCCTGCATGGGACGCCGCTGCTGCCAGAGAATAGCCGGCAGGAAAAAGGCGGCGCCCAGGAGCAGGGAGCTCCAGCGAATAGCGGGCTGGAAGAACTGTGCCCCTTCGTTGAGGGGGATGAAATTGCACAGCAGTACGGCAGCAGCCAGCCCATAGGCGCTGCAGAGGACGACGGCTGACATGCGCCGCTGCTGCCAGAGCTGGTACAGGTATGCGCCAATGAGCAGCGATACTGGCGGGAACATAGGCGCAATGTACGTTACGAGCTGCGTCTTGGACAGGGAAAAGAAGATAAAAATAAAGGCGGCCCAGATCAGACAGAACAGGCGGGCATTGCGAAACGAATCCTTTTGCTTTACAGCCTGACAGACTGCGGGAATAAGGGCAGCTGTCCACGGTATCATGGCGGCAAACAGGATGGGAACGAAGAAGAAGAGACTGTTCTGTCCCGGATGTTCCGGCGCAGCAAAGCGGGTAATATTATGATAGCCAATGAAGGTATCGAGAAATGCGCTGCCGTGAGTCTGGTACATGAGTACATACCAGGGCAGGCCAATGAGGAAGGCCACGAGAATTCCCTGGGGAATCTTCATGGTTTTCAGCAAGGTCCACTGGCGTGTCAGGCCGATGTACAGCAGCATAATAAGTGCCGGAAAGGCATATCCCACCGGTCCCTTGGCCAGCAGGGCCAGGCCGCAGAAGGCGTAGGCCCAGTAGTAGTGCTTCCGGTAAAAGGACACCATGACAACAGTCAGCGTGAACAGCAGGGTCATATCCGTTACAGCAGCTTTGCCGACGTACATAAAGCCCACGCTGGTTGACAGGATCAGGGCCGATACGGCAGCAATGGGTTTATTGAAGATGTTCCGGGCCTGTATATAGAGATAGACAACTGTTCCCCAGGCCAGGAGGGCGCTGGGCAGGCGGGACGACCAGTCGGAAATGCCCAGAAGCGTATAGGACACCATTTCCATCCAGTAAAACAGGGGAGGTTTGTCGTACCAGAAGTTTCCGAAAATCCGCGGCGACAGCCAGTCTCCGGCCAGCATCATTTCCCGTGCCGTCTGGCCGTATACGGCTTCATCCGGGTCTGTCAGAGGGGCAGCGCCTAAAAAAGGCAGCAAAATAATTGCTGCCACAAAAAGGACGGCCAGGTCGCTGCGGTTTTTTACCAGCCAGTTTCTCATTTTGCCAGCTTCCTCCGGGAACGTTTCCAGAAGAATGCCGCAGCAATGAGGACGCAGAGAACGACCAGGGCGATAAGGAAAATATGATTATATTGGATCAGATCTTTCCAGTGGCTGCCGAGAATGGAACCGGCCCAGACGAGAAGCCACGTCCAGGGAATGGTGCCGATAATCGTGTAAATGACGAATTTGCCAAAGGGATAGCGGGCTACGCCGGCGGGAAAGGATATAAACGTGCGCACGCCGGGCAGGCAGCGGCAGATGAGGACGGCAGCGCCGCCGTATTTGTTGAACATGGTTTCGGCCATGTTAAATTTCTTTTCATTGAAGAAAATATATTTGCCGTATTTCAGCAGCAGCGGCCGGCCGCCGTAGGAGCCGAGCCAGTAACTGATGACAGAGCCGACGACGCCGGCAGCACAGGCGACGATGAGGGTTGTCCAGAAGTCAAAGATGTTCTGGGAAATCAGAAATCCTGCGAAACCCAGTACGACTTCACTGGGAATGGGAATATTGGCATTTTCCAGTACCATGGCAATAAACATTGCCACATATCCGTAGGATTCCATTAATTGCAATAACGTGTCCATGTAAGCACTCCTGTTCTTTGTACGATATACGAAACCTAATGCAGAGCAAAGGGCGTTGCAGCGGACGCCGCTCTGTTATCATAACATATACTTATCTCTTTTTAAAGCAGGGAATGTAGCATAGGCCATACTTACATAGCATACCGCCGTATATGAGCGACAGCCCCAGAATAAGCACGATTTTCAGCCATTCCGGAAAGGAAAGAGGCTGCAGGAAGTAGGCGGCATTCTGCGTCAGTATATCGCTGGTAAAATACAGCGGGTACGCATAGGGCGCCAACTGCAGCAGGCGCTGCGGGGTTTTGCTGCTCCAGGCGGCACTGGCCGCCAGCAGGCCCATGAGCAGGGGAAAAGCGGCAATAGCCGGCGTGAGGAGTACCCACGCCGAAGGTACGGCAGCCGATACACACAGAGCCAGCACGGCGGCGGCGAGCCAGCGCAGCGACGGCGTATAGCCCTTGGGCGAAAACCAGCGGTATACGAAGGCATGTACGCCAAGCTGGAAATAGAGGAAGAGCATGGCTGCTGCGCCGATCCAGTAGGCATGTATATACCAGAAACCAGCTAACACGACGCCCTGAAGCACATAAAAGGCGATGCAGAACAGTACCGACGGTGCTTCTGCCGGACGCTGGCGCAGAATCAGGTGGTGCCATTTTTTTTCAGCTGTCAGTACGAGGTGAAACAGCAGCAGCAAGGCGAGAAACCAGAAGGTGCCGACGGTCAGGCGCAGGCCCTGCGGGGACGCCTGTGAAGCAATATAGGACAGCTCTGTTCCAAACAACAGGACGCCGGCCAGCAAAGGCCAGCCCAGGCGGTTCCATTTCGTCTTCATATACGGAACCAGCATGTGCATGCGCAGCGATGCTGCGCCGAAATAGGCGCTGATGAAACAAAGTACGGGCAGGACCGCTGCGGCGGCTAGCAGGCAGATCGTGTCAGCTACAGGGCTGCGCAGTTCTGCCGGGGCCGGAACGATGCGGGTCCAGACAAATTCCGGCGTCTGTACGATTGTCGTGAAATTGCTCAGGACGACGCAGACAATGCCGAGAAGAACCATGACGGTTCTGAGAGTATCGAGAAACAGGATGCGTTTCCTCATGAAAACTCCTTCTTTCTATGTACAATAAACTCTGTCAGGATCTATTCCTTCATGGCCTGACATATATTATAATACACATGTATAAAAATTTATTAAAGTCCTGAAAAAGAAAATATAAAAAGAAGGTGCACCTATCATGAGTATTACGACGACAGACAGCATTATCCGTCTGGTCATAGCCCTTATACTGGGGGCCATTATCGGCTACGAACGGCAGGCGCAGAATAAGGCAGCCGGTCTGCGGACCCACATCCTGGTCTGCATCGGCTCCTGCCTGTGCATGATTTTGTCCATCAACATTGCCATGGATCATTTTATGCTGTATGGGTATCGCAATTCCGACCCGGAACGCATTGCAGCCCAGGTCATTTCCGGCGTCGGCTTTCTGGGAGCCGGTACGATTCTGGCCAATCAGAAAGCCCGCAACGTCCGCGGCCTGACGACGGCAGCCGGGCTCTGGGCCGTAGCAGCTATCGGTCTGGTAACAGGCGCCGGGTATTTGGGGACGGCCATTGCCGGCACAGTCCTGATTTTTGTCGTCCTTACGGTTTTTGTCCGTCTCGACTTACGGCTTCATGACAAGCATCGCGTTCAGTATGCCGTCCATATGGAGATGAAAAACAGCGTCGGTCAGATTCGCCGGCTCCTGGATCTCCTGAAAGAAGAGCACCTGAAGCTGGAATCTTTCCATGTGCTCAGCGAGGAAGATGCGCCGGCTGCCGAGCTGGAACTTGTCCTGTCAGCAGTACACCGGCTGGATGACGACGAGATTCTGGCAGCCCTCATGTCCCTGCGGGGCGTGCGCAAGGCTGAATGCAGCGAGATAAAAACAATGAAGCCGTCCCATACATCGGGACGGCCGGCAAATACGTGAGACAGACCATAGGACGTATACTCTGTGCTGTCAGCAGGGCTGTTTATTTTTTGCAGTGAAAAATGAAGGACGGCGGAATATTGCGTACTTCAAAAGATACGTGAATATGTGGAAAATATCGGTGAAACAGGGAGTACTGAAACGGCGAATACTGAATGGCCGTAAATTCTCCGCCTGGAGACAGAACTGCCGCAGCCTGCTGCAGAATACGATGCTGCAGGTCTGCCGGAAAGACCGTAAAAGGCAGGCTCGATATGATGCAGCTGGCCTGAGACCGGCCGCAGCACTTCAGCAGATACGAGAGATTCTCGGCATGACTGCCGAAGACAGCCGATGGAAATCGCTGCTGCAGACAGGCCCGCATATCCGGGTCCTGTTCGATAATGAGGAATGTGCTGTTCTGTTTGCGATGCCTTTCAATATATTCCGTAAATACGCCCGTTCCTGCACCTAATTCGACGATTGTATCCAGGTCGTTCCAGGGCAGGCGGGACAGCATGGTTCGGGCCAGGTAATGGGAGCTCGGTGTACAGCTTCCGACGACGGAGGGATCGGTCAGAAATTTTTTAAAAAACAGACTGCGTGTATCCAACATGGAAATCATCATCCTTTATCGTATGAATTACAGGCAATTACATATCTCTTATATTATATCATAAAA
>NZ_CATWFF010000107.1 GCF_958350005.1 uncultured Megasphaera sp.
GTATATACTCTTTTTCCGTATAAAGACCTCCCTGAATCAGCTCAAGATACATGAGCTGGCCTGGGGAGGTCTTCATGTGTTTACTTATATTTTTGTATATTACGCTTTCAGACTGCGGTAGATCTGTTTGACCAGGTCCGGCGTTACCTCACAGGATGTACGCTTTACAGCACTGGTAGGCATAGTCAGTTTTGTGTACAACTCAATTTCTTCTTCTGTCAGGTCAACTGTTCCCGGCATGAGTTTTTTCATGATTTCTGTAAATTCTTCCAGGCCGCTCACATCCAGGAGTTCCCAGATTTTTGCGGTCTTATCAGGAACGGCTTCTTCCATGAGCTTCATATAGGCAGGGAATAAAATGCCATTGGCCCGCCCATGGGACAGACCTTTATAATAGGTCAGCTGATAGCCCATGCCGTGAATCAGAGTCGTCCCGGTCTGAGCAATGACGATGCCGGCCAGGGTCGAAGCATACATGAGATCTTCCCGCACGGCATAAGACAGTTCCTGATCCAGCGCATCCAGATGAATTCCCAGGAACCGCATGGCTTCTTCAGCCCACACATCACTCATGGGCGTTGATCCTGTGGACAAATACCCTTCAACAGCGTGAGACAAGGCATCAATAGCCGTATCAATCGTTACGCGCCGGGAAACTCCTACGGTAAACGTCGGGTCAACAAAGGCAATTTTCGGAAAAATCAGCGGGCTGCCGACGGACTGCTTCGTCCCGGCATGCGGGTTCGTAAGAACGGCTACTTTCGTGACTTCACTGCCCGTTCCGGACGTCGTAGGCACGGCAATAATCGGCAGCGGCGGGCAGTATGGCCCAGTGAACAGCGCCGTATCATCGAGATCATTCGTACACAGCAGGGCAATTACCTTGCCTGCATCCATGGGCGAGCCGCCGCCAATGGCAATGACGCAGCCGACCTGTTCGTTCCGCCCTACTTCAGCAGCACGCCGCACCGTTTCAATAGACGGATTGCTTTCCACTTCATCAAACAGTACCCATTCTATTCCCAGGGCATCTAATTTGTCCGTTACAGCCTGCTGCGCTCCGTTGATCTTTGCGGAGTGACGCCCCGTTACCAGCAGTGCTTTCCTGCCAAACTGGGCCAGCACATCACCGCTCTGGGCAATGCAGTCTTTGCCAAAATACACTTTCGTAGGCATTTCATACTGAAACATACCTCAACCTCCTTATCTGCTTTCATCCGATACAGATAAACGTATCTGCTACCTATCATAACAGATACGTTTATACTTGTACAAATGTAAAACTTTATTATGCGTTAACTACTTTATCTACCAAGCGGAAGAATGCAGATACACCACATTCCAGATCGGCATCAGGCGTATCTTCTTCCTTGCAGTGAGACAGGCCTTTGGTTGACTTGACAAACATCATGACCGACGGCAGGAATTTAGCCATTTCAGCGGCATCATGGAGAGGTCCGGAATACAATGTAGCCCGTTCACCTGTCTGTTCTTCTACAGAATCCTGGCACAATTTAACCAGATGCGGATCAAAAATAGTGGGAGGAATACTCCAAACCGATTCGAATGAAACATCTACACCATTATCAGAGGCGGCTTTGACACAGGCATCGTGTGCTTCATCATAAATGGTCTTCAATACAGAGCTGTCAACATGACGCTGATCCAGAGAAATCTTACAAATGCCCGGGAAAATCGTAACGACGTCGGGAACTACACTAACTTTCCCTACAGTACAGTACGCAAATTTATCAGCAGTCGTATGAGCAAGGCCAATATCCCGGAATTTCAGGGATGCCTGAGCCGCTGCCAGAAACGCATCGTGACGCATGGAAATAGGGCATCCGGAATGAGCCCGCTGACCGGTAAACGTAATATATTGACGTTCGCAGCCACAAATACCGCCAACACAAGCTACAGATCTATTCTGGCTTTCCAATACAGGCGCCTGTTCAATATGGAGTTCCAAATATTCTTTGATTCCCTTTTTCAAAAATTCTTCTTTGGCCTTAGGAAAGTCAGCGACATTCAAATTATATCGTTTTAATGCTTCCGTAAATGAAATACCATCGTTATCTTTTAATACGGCTGCTTCTTCAACGTTAAGCGCTCCACTTACAGCAGAAGATCCAATACAGCTGCGTCCAAACCGGGCGCCTTCTTCATCAGCCCAGCTTACGACATAGAGCGTCTTTTTCGGTTTCTTACCATGTATGCCATATCGTTTAATAGCCCCCATGCCAGCTACAACGCCCAAAGCCCCATCAAGCCAGCCGCCATCATATACACAGTCTAAATGGCTGCCAATCAATACAGCATCATCTGTTTCCCCCTGGATTTTAGCAAATACATTATGGGCTGAATCTACTGAAATCTCTGCTCCTTCGGCTTTCATCATGTCCATAAACCACTGTTCTGCCTTATCCCATACAGGGGTCCAGGCAATACGCTGTGCCCCAGCCGGAGTCGACGTCATGGCTGCCAACGTCCGTAAATCAGCAACAACCCCTTTTGAATCTTTCAGTAATTCTTCTGTATTCATTATAACCATACCCCTCTCTTATAACAATCAAAATATATGTTAAACGTGTACTGGCACAAAGTTTATTTTTATGCAGGCATACGTTTAGCTACCCGTTTACTACTATGAATGGCCTGAACGGGACAAACAAGTTTGCATAAATGACAGCCTACACACTGTTTTCCCAGCAGTTGTGGCTTTCTTAGCTCACGATTCCAATAAATCGCCTGATGTCCACCGTCTTGACACGATATATAACAACGCCCACAGCCAATACATGTATCATAGTTCCATACAGGATATACCATAGAGTGTCTGTCTAATACATCACTTTCCACAACATTTGGCAACGCACTGCCAACTAATTCATGAACAGATTGTACCTTTTTCTCCTGCATGTAGAAACACAGGCCATCGATCAAATCATCAATAATACGATATCCATACTGCATAACACTCGTTGTCACCTGTACAGTACCTGCACCTAAAGAGAAGAATTCCATAGCATCATGCCAGTTTTCAATTCCTCCCATACCACTAATCGGTGTTCCCTGTAACTCTTTGCACGCCGCCATATCCCTGATAAAACGTAACGCAATGGGTTTAACAGCTTTGCCAGAATATCCTGATACAGAAGAGTATCCACCTATATCTGGCAATACATGGTGCTGCAAGTCAACAGTGGTAATACATTTAACTGTATTGATAGCAGCTAGTCCATCTGCCCCGCCGGCAATAGCCGCTTTAGCTGGAACAGTCATATCAGCAAGATTCGGCGTCATCTTAGCAAGAACCGGTAAATCGGTTCCTTTACGTACAGCCTGGCAATACCGATTGACGAGTTCTGCATCGACGCCTACATCAGATCCCATCTTTTCTTTTGCCATCTGCGGACAGGAAAAATTGCATTCAATCATATCTACTCCGGCTTGCGTCGACATTTCTGCTAATCGGGTCCATTCTTCTTCAGTCTGTCCCATAATAGAAGATACGATAAGTTTCTCAGGAAATTTCTTTTTTAATTGATATAATGCTTCCAGATTTTCTTCTAATGGATGATCTGAAATTTGCTCCAGATTGCGAAACCCAACAAACGAGGCGCCTTCTTTATCAATCGCATCAAATCGAGGGGATACCTCTTCTGGATGGTAAAATCCAATTGTCTTAAATACAGCACCTCCCCAGCCCATCGCTAAGGCTCTGTCTACCATCTCTTCATTTCCAGCAATGCAAGATGATGATAAAAGAAAGGGGTTTTCACAAGTAATACCACAAAATGTTGTTTCCAACATTCTCTCTCGTTTCATACCATCACCTCCACCTTGCAATTTGTTTCTGTATACCCGCTCAAAAACTCGGCAATCATTAATAGATTTACAGGTTGATCTATTTTACTGCGCAAGCACGCATGACGTCCTTTCAGTAAAGCTGCCGTCATATCATGACAATGCTGTTTTTCCGCTTCCCACATTCGGAAGGCTCCCAGAACATTCTGAAAGTAAAGAGCCCTTAGAATCCGATCAATGTGAATATCTCCATGACAGGCAGCAGTACAAGGTGCATCATAACAAAGTAAACAGCGACTTACTTCTTGTCGTATGGCTAAATTCATCATTTCTTCCATAAACATCCCGCCTTACTTTGCATACTCACGTTTACATTTAATAAATTTTCCATGACCCGGCGTCCCCAGAAACTTTCCATCATGGTATACATGCTGACCTCTGGAATACGTATCTGTTACATATCCTTTTAGCTGAACACCTTCCCAAATTGTGTAATCGCAATCGGAATGCATTTTATCATTAGTAACTGTAAAATCCTGTTCTGGATCATACAAAACAATATCTGCATCTTTGCCCGGTTCCAGGAAGCCTTTTTGGGTACAACCAAAAATTTTAGCCGGATTTTCTGCACATAAGGCTATTACTTTTTCAAAGGAAATACGACCTTTATTTGCTTCGCTCAGCATATAGGGATACATCGTTTCAATACCCATACAGCCATTCGGAATCTTCGTAAAATCGTCTTTTCCAACATCTTTCTGTGCCTGTGTAAACGGACAATGATCCGTTGCAATAGTATCAATAAATCCTTCCTTAATTCCCTGCCATAAATCATCCTGGCTTTTCTGCCCTTTCATAGGGGGAGAACATACAAAGTTGCGGCCATCTGGACGTTTATATACATCACAAGTAAAGTGCAAGTATTGCGGACACGTTTCTGCATAGATTTCATACCCTTCACTGACGGCCTGCCGTACTGCATCCATCCCCTGATAATCGGCCAAATGGACGATATACAGCGGAGCATGTAATACTTTAGCCCAATAGATGGCCCGAATATCCGCTTCTCCTTCTACCGCTTCCGGTCGGCTCAAATAATGATACCACGGAGATAAATGCCCTTCTTTTTTAAAACGTTCAATATTTAAATCAATGACATCCGGATTTTCTGCATGTACTGCAATAAGTGTATTCGTTTCTTTAGACCGTTCTAAAGCACGATAAATATCTGCATCCGTCATCATCAGTCCATCTTTTTTATAGACCATAAATAATTTATAGCTAGGTAAGCCAGCCGCCGCTGCATCCGCAAATTCATCAAGCACGGCATCCGTCATATCCGTAATAGCTACATGAAAGGAATAATCAACGCAGGCCTGAGGATCGCATAATTCCATTCTCGGTGCCACAGCTTCTCGAATTCCCTGTCCCTTACGCTGAATAACGAAATCAAATACCGTCGTAACACCACCGCATGCAGCAGCCCGTGTACCAGCTAAATAACTGTCAGCAGAAGTTGTTCCATTAAAAGGCATTTGTAAATGTGTATGCGCATCTATAGCACCTGGCAATACATACTTACCTTTAGCATCTACAACGGGAACGCCTTCTTTATCAATAGTACGACTAATAGATTCGATCTTTTCATCTTTTACATAAACATCGCCCTGAAACCGGTGCGTTGACGTAATAATCGTACCGCCTTTAATAATAAACTCCATTTAAAATCCCCTCTTTTCTGACAATATACGTTTTACCGCATAGAACTGGTAGTATCCTGAACCACAGCAGCTTTTGCATTTTTTTGAGGAATAACTTTCATCAATCCCAAATACACGAAGAATGAAACACCAAATCCAACAAACCAGGCATAATTGAATAGCCATCCTAAGCTTGGAACTATTTTGCCAATAATAGCGAAAGCTGCACCAATGAGCAGAGCCATAACAGCTGCAATATTAAATCCTTTCGTGTACTGATATATACCATCAGCTTTATACAAGCTGATTAAATCAAGCATCATATGACGATGAACAAAGTAATCGGCAATAATAATCGCTGCTATAGGCCCAAGCAATCCGGAATATACATTCAGCCAGTTAAAAATATACATGCTAGGATCGGCCATTAACTTCCACGGCATCATGACAATGGCAAATACGCCGGTAATCAGAACGCCCTTTTTAAAGGAAATATACTTGGGAGCTACATTGGCAAAGTCGAATGCCGGTGAAATCAAGTTGGCTGCAATATTAACTGACAGCGTTGCCACAATAATGCCAAACAGTGAAAATGCTAATACTAATGGGTTAGAGAAATGCAGCAGTAAATCAACTGGATCCCAAATAGCTTTACCAAAGACAACTACTGTTGCCGAAGAAATAATAACAGCCATAATGGAAAAAATCGTCATCGTCGGCGGCAGGCCAACAGCCTGGCCGATCATCTGCTGTTTCTGCCCTTTACCAAATCGGGTAAAATCAGGAATATTCAATGATAAGGTTGCCCAGAACCCAATCATACCAGTTAAAGAAGGAATGAAAACCGGTAAGAATGTATCCCAAGTATTCAGCCGTCCTTCTTCTGCAAAAATCGGTCCAAATCCATCTGCTTCAATAACAATCCAAACCAGCAGGGCAAATGCCAGAATCATGACAATAGGTGCAGCCCATACTTCAAATTTTTTGACACTGTTCATACCTTTATAGGCTACAATAATATTCATGGCCAAAAAGCCAAGGAACGTGATCATTTCCGGCAATGGGAGTCCTAAAATAGTAAAACCACCGCCAAACTGTTTCCATGCCGGAAACAGTGCTATGAGGAAATTATTGACGGCAGTACCGCCAATAAAAGCATTTATGCCAAACCATCCACATGCTACACCTGCACGAAGAAGTGCTGCAATATTTGCCCCAGCTACGCCGAAGGAAGCACGTGATAATACTGGAAATGGAATGCCATATTTAGTACCTGGATGAGCATTTAACAGCATAGGAATCAAAACAATAATATTAGCCAGAGCAATCGTAAAAATCGTCTGTTTCCAATTCATTCCCAAAGCAATTAAACCACTGGCCAACATATAAGCTGGTATATTATGGGCCATGCCAACCCATAAGGAAATAAAATGACCAGTCCCCCAAGTTCTTTCTTTTACCGTTGTAGGTGCTAAATCTTTGTTATAATATGCCCCTTGTTTCAATTCATTAATGGCATCCTGGCCTAACTCTCGTATATCTTGCGACACTACTTCTGTTGCCATAAGAATCCCCTCCTTATTTCAAATAACAACTATATCCCCCGATGACGATTCGTCATCCCACTACATACAAACAAAAAAAGAGCAATGATTTTATTT
>NZ_CATWFF010000108.1 GCF_958350005.1 uncultured Megasphaera sp.
GATAAGGAGATATTGCCTTATGAACTGGAAATTCTGTCTTGCTATCCTGACATGTAATGTCGTCTTCATGTCAGCCAGTTATACGATGCTCGTACCGTTTCTTCCCATGTACCTGACCCATGACCTTGGCGTCGATGCCGCCTCTGTCAATATCTGGTCAGGTCTCGTTTTTTCTTCGTCCTTTGCTGTCAGCGCCATTATGGCGCCCATCTGGGGCCGCATGGCCGATAAAAAGGGCAAGCGTCTCATGGCCATCCGGGCCAGCCTGCTTCTGGCCATCAGCTATTTTCTCGGCGGCATCGTCACGTCACCGCTGCAGCTGACCTTTATGCGCCTCTTTCAGGGATTTGCTGCCGGCTTATGGCCTATGGAACTGGCCATTATGACCATGTATGCGCCACCGAAAAAACTGGGTCTCTGCCTGGGCACCATGCAGGGCGCTCTGACGACAGGCGTCGTTATTGGTCCTCTGTTCGGCGGCATTCTGGCCGAAATGTTCGGCATGCGCATGTCCTTTTTCCTCGCTGCCGGCGCCTTGTTTCTGAATTTTCTCGTCCTCGTCTTCTTCATCAAAGAACCGCCGGACAATGACCCCCTGCCAGCAGGGCCCAAGGCTGCGCCTCCTTCGCTGTGGAAGCGGCCTGTTATCCGCACGATGCTCCTGTATGCCGTCTTCGTGCAGATGGTTATTCTCCTCATTCAGCCCGTCCTGACGACGTACGTGTCGGAAATGGCCGGCCACCTGGACAACCTCATCTTTATTTCAGGCCTCGTCTTTTCTCTCGGCGGCTTTGCCAGCGCCATTTCCTCCCCCCTGTGGGGCCGTTTTGGCCAGGGTCAGGGCTTTCACCGCTCGCTCACCTATGCCCTGACCGGGGCTGGCCTGTGCTTCTTTCTCCAGGCCATCCCTAATGAGCTCCATCTCTTTGCGGCCACGCAGTTTGCTGTAGGCCTGTTTTTTGCCGGCATTTACCCGTCCATCAACGCCATTCTGGCAGAAAATACGGATGCCCATACGAAAGGCCACGTCTTTGGCCTCCTCTTTTCAGCACAGCAAATTGGCTCCATGGTCGGTCCTCTCCTCGGCGGCGCCGTAGCCACCTTCTTCGGTATTAAGTACGTCTTCATCCTGGCCGGCCTCATTTTGCTGTCCATCAGCATTGCCACACGGCGGCAGCATACAGACGGCTGATAAAAATCCATCATACCAGACAAGAACCCCCTGCGCAGAACAAGCTGCGCAGGGGGTTCTGTCCATCTCCTCACGGGGAGATTTTTTATTCGTTTATATATTAGCTGGCCGGACTGCTTCGTCACTGCGCTTCTTTTCAGCAGGCACTGCTGCTGGTGTCATGACATACTGCAGCGCCGGCGTCAGGCTCCCTTCCATGCGAAACAGAGACGATGCATCGGCAGCTTTCATGTATACTACGTCGCTTCGGACCATTCCTGCTGCCGTACCATAAGGACTGGTCAGCACCTGATCGGCTGCCTTCCAGTGCAGATCTAGCCGCAGTGCCGTCGCCACAGCCACAGCCGGCAAATAGAGAATACCGTCTTTCTGCAGGGCCCGCATGGGCAGTTTTTTCCCATAAACGATGATGTCATAGGCCTTGGCCACATACGTCGGCAGCCCGTCAGAAGCGGCAATTTTTTCCGCAATCGACGCGGCACTGGCAAAGGTGTCGACGCCGTAGCCCCGCAGGGCTCGCTTTACATCGGGTACGGTCAGGTTCTGCCATCCGTAGCCGTCGGGATAAATATAGTACGACACAGTATGATCCGGTGCGCTGTCGATAACGATGCGGTCGTAATAGACCATGACCGGTGTACCGACGGATACGCGGCGATACAGATCTTCTACATCTTCCTCTTTCAGGCGGACGCAGCCGTTGGATACATAATAGCCTACAGTATCAGGACGATTGGTTCCGTGAATCCCATAGGTGCCGCTGAAGCCAATCCAGCGGTATCCCAGAGGATTGTCCGGGCCCGACGGAATCTGTACCGACGTATCGCCGGGATCAATCCACGTCGGATTGATTTCCTTGGTCTGTACCTCGTAAAATCCCGACGGCGTCGGCGTCGACACCTTGCCTACGCCGGCCCGGTAGAGGGCTGTTTTCTTTCCCCCTTCGTAAAGTGTCACCATGCGGCTCGCCGTATTGATGACGATCTTCTTTTCCTGTACGACAGGCGGAGCCGGTGCCGGCTGTACAGCCGGCGCAGACTGAATGGTCACTGCGGCCGCCGGTTCCTGCCGTTCTGCCGCCGAAGGAGACGAGACCTCTTCTGACGCAAAAACGGCAGGCTTCGTCTTTAATTCCACCGGCACCGGTTCTGCCGAAGCGGCTCCGGCGCCAGCCATGCAGCCCAAGGCTGCTGCCAGCAGCAAAAGGGCCGTTTTATTTCGGACTCGTCGTATCTTCATGTGGGTCCCCCATGCCGTTAAAAATAAGGTTTAAAAGAACAGCCGTAATGCTGCCCAGGGTAATGCCGCTTTGCAGGACAATTTTGGCTACATCCGGAAAATGCTGGAAGAAGTTGGGAATCGTCAGGGTAATCATGCTCATGCCGATGCTGATAGCGACGAGCATTAAATTATAATTTCCTTCAAACTGCACCTTCGACAGGGCCCGTACGCCGCTGGCAATAATCATGCCAAACATGGCAAGACCGGCACCGCCCAGGACGGCGTTGGGAATACAGGCTACGACAGCCGCCATTTTGGGAAACAGACCCAGGAGAATCAGAATCACGCCGGATGCAGCGACGACGAAGCGGCTCTTGACCCGCGTCACCGCTACGAGCCCTACGTTCTGGGCAAAGGCTGTATAAGGGAAGCTGTTTAAAATACCGCCAATAAACGTAGACAATCCGTCAGCCCGCAGGCAGCGGGCCAGACCGTCCCGGCCAATGGGCTTGCCTACGATTTCACCGATGGCAATGCTGTCGCCTGTCGTTTCTACCATGACGACGAGCATGACAATGACCATGGAAATGACTGAGCCCACATCAAAGGTGGGAAAGCCGAAGGAAAAAGGCGTCGTAACGGAAATCCAGTCGGCTCTGCCTACTTCGGCAAAATTGGCCTGTCCCAGCAGAATCGACGCCACAGTTCCGCCAATAAGGCCGATGAGGACGGCAATATTGCTCAAAAATCCCTTGGCATACCGGTACACGACGATGACGATGCACAAGGTCAGACCGGCCAGCATGAGCTGCATGGGACTGGCAAAATCAGGCGCTTTCGGATTGCCGCCGCCAATCCAGCGCACCGCCACAGGCAGGAGAGTAATGCCGATAATGGTAATAATCGTACCCGTCACAACTGGCGGAAACAGGCGAATGAGCTTGCTGAAATAAGGCGCCACCAGAAAGGTCAGGAGCCCTGCCACGATGATGGCCCCGTAAATGGCCGTAATGCCGTGTTCCGTCCCAATGAGGATCATCGGCGTAACAGCCGCAAAGGTAACGCCCTGAATCATGGGGATACGGGCGCCGACCTTCCAGAAGCCAATAGTCTGAATCAGCGTGGCAATGCCGCAGGTAAATAAGTCCGCATTAATCAGATGAATCAGCTGGGCCGGCGTCAGCTGAAGAGCCTGGGCAATAATAATAGGCACCGCCACGGCACCGGCATACATGGCCAGCACGTGCTGCAGGCCATAGGCAAACAACTTGGAAAAAGGAAGCATTTCGTCGACAGGATGGCTGGTCAGCTCCTGTCCTTTCATTTCATTCATGTTCAGTATCACCTCTCACTAAAATACAGCAGGCCAGCCCATGCTATTCGTCCGTTCCGGCCTGCTTTCTCCACAAAAAACGTACCTCTCCGTCAGCACCAGGAACTATATCGTTTCTGCCCGCTGTAAAAAGCTGCGAATAATCTCGCAGGACTCGTGGAACTTCTGCTGTTCCTCCGGCGACAGAGGCACTTCCACGACCTGTTCCATGCCGTTTTTGCCGATAATACAGGGCACGCCGGCTGCTACGTTCTCTTCGCCATATTCTCCTTCCAGCGCCGTCGAGCAGGGCCAAAGGAGTTTCTGATCGTGGAAGATGGCGGAAATAATCATATGGGCCGCATTGGCAATACCGAATTCCGTACACCCTTTGCCGTCAATTTCAATATCGCCGGCCCGCTTCACTTCTGTCTGCAGGGCTTCCAGATCCAGACCGGCCAGGGAAGACTCTTTTTCCACGAGTGCTGTAAAGGGCCTGCCGCCAGCCTGCACCTGAGACCAGACGACGAAGCTGGAATTTCCATGCTCGCCCATGCAGAAAGCCCGAATAGACCGGCGGGCCAGGCCGGTGCAGCGCGACAGAACCCGCAGCAGCCGGTACGTCTCCAGGCTCGTGCCGGTACAGAAGCAGCGGTTCCGCGGCCAGCCCATTTGCCGGCGAATATATTCACAGATAATATCGGCCGGATTGGAAATGCTGAGCATAATGCCGGAAAACCGGTGCTGCTTCAGATGGGAAACGACCTCCTGAGCCATACGGATGGAATCATCGAACATATCCAGCCGCGTTTCACCGGGAAGGCGGCTCCGGCCAAAGGCCATTACCAGCACGTCTGCATCATCGACGTCGTCATACCCGCCGGCCCGCACGCAGGCATCGCGGCCGCACAGGGAACCGCTGATGCCGTCATCCAGATCCATAGCCTGACCGGCCGCTTTTTCCGGAAGAACGTCAATCAGCACAATGTCGTCTGCGTCTCCGGACTGAATCAGAGCCAGCGCTACATGGGATCCAACGTGGCCGGCGCCGACAATCACTACTTTCCGTGTCTGTATCATCGCATATCCTCCTTGTGTCGTATCGCCCTGTCAGGCGATGTTCTGTTCTATACCTCTTTGAGTATATCATATTTATGGCACAATTTACCCGCTTTTTACGCATTCTTTTCCCAAGGTTCATGTTTCTTTTTTATACTGTATTCAGGAAAGGCAAAGAACCCAAATCACCTCACCTTTCCTACTCCAACACCGGCACGGCACGTGGACCCCTCCCAGCTGTGATGCCGCCGCCGTCTTATACATTCTTTCCCACCCCTGGGCCCTGCAGCATACATCATGCGCGGGAGCCTTATTTTTTTGACTCTTGTGCCGGCAATCCGTCAAATTAGACCGTCTCATATGTCAAGGATTCAACCTAGCCAGCCCTGCTGTATCCTACTATTCCAAAGAGCCTGACCGGCTTTTTCCCACGAACTGCCGGTCAGGCTCTTTGTATGCGCTCTTCCCGGAGAACCAGGGACAAGGTAGTATTTTCCCGGCCAATATGATACGATGAAGGAAATAAAGGAGAGTGACCTCATGAATACACTGAAACCCAAACTGACCCTTCTCGACGCGGCACCGACGCCGCTTCAGTATCTGTCCGGCTTATCGCAGGAACTGTTCCGGGAGCTGTACATCAAGCGCGACGACCTGACGCCCCTGGGCGGCGGCGGCAACAAGCTGCGCAAACTGGAATACCTCATGTTTGACGCCGTAAACGCCCAGTCTACAGTCATCGTCACTGTCGGCGGCATCCAGACCAACCACGGCCGCCTGACAGCCGCCGTTGCCGCCAAGTACGGCCTGAAATGCATTATCGCCGCTGTAGACGACTACGACGGCGAAATGAGTGCCAACCTGCTGCTGGACGGTATTTTCGGTGCCCACGTCGTCGTAAAAAAAGACGACGGCCGCGATAAGACGGTACAGCTTGAAGAAACGGTAAAAACCATTATGGAACGGGAAATCGCCAAAGGGGAACGAGTCTATTTCATCCCCATGGGCGGCAGCGATATTACAGGCATGCTCGGCTACTACGACTGTGCTGCCGAACTTGACGCCCAGGCCAAAGCGCATCAGCTGGAAGGGGCCACCGTCTATGTCGCCGCCGGCAGTCTGGGAACGTATATGGGCCTGTACTGCGGCCTGAAAGCCATTCATTCGTCCCTGAAAGTGACGGGCATTGCCATTATGCCTATCGATGAAGACCGGCTCCACGCCTATTTCCAGGAAGCCAAAGAAGCTTATGGATTCGATTTTGACGACGCCGACATGCACATTGAAACAGGATATATCCGCAAAGGCTACAACGAGCCGGACCGTCACGTCCGCGAAGCCATCCTCACCATGGCCCGCCACGAAGGCATTCTCCTCGATCCCTGCTATACAGGGAAGATGTTTGCCGGCGTACTGGACATGATAAAAGAGAAAAAAATCAAGCTCGGCCGCCAGGTCATTCTGCTCCACACCGGCGGCATGCCCGGCTTATACACCAAATGCCACCGCACCAAACTTGAAAAAGAACTGCAGGGACAGGTGGAACTGCTGCCTTAAACTTTCAAGAAGCAAAGGCGCCCCTTGTTTCTCTATCCGGTATATCAAAGAGATTTGTGAAACAGCTTCTGGTCTGCCTGCACGGCCTATGGCCTCCCTGTGATACCCTATATTCCAAGTGGCGCATACACAGGGATTGTGCCGGGCGGACGGTCAAAGGGCTGTCGCCTCCCGGCACAAGAGGAATATACCGTTGCTGACTGGAACTGCATACCTATGCTGGATGGATACCCTATACTTTTTTGTAAAAAACGAAGTGCCCGTTATGACACTTCGCAACACGTTCACTGCACTTGTGCAGTACAATATATAATGCTTTTTATGCTTTTATTTTGGCGGATTTACAATCTAAGTGCAACAATAAGTTGAAATGAAAATGACACATGGATCTCTGCTATAATGGTGTTTGTAACGACAACCTTACGTTAGGAGAGATACCATGTGCCACTACAACCATCTTATACTATCTAAACGAGAAAAGCTACTCTTTTTTCTGGCCAAAGGATATTCTTGTACTCAGATCGCTGCTGAACTGGGCAGAAACAAGTCCACGATTTCCCGCGAGCTGCATCGTAACGCATCGGGAAACCAGTATCTTCCCGTAGAGGCGCAAGCAAAAGCTCTCCAGCGTCATTTACACTGCCGGCCTCGGAAAAAGCTGGATAATCCGGCCTTGCTGGAAAAAGTAAAAGAACGGATTACCATGCATCAATGGTCTCCCGAAGAAATCTCTCATCG
>NZ_CATWFF010000109.1 GCF_958350005.1 uncultured Megasphaera sp.
TAGTATATGTATATCATACCGCGTTTAGCCTTCTTTGTCGACTACGGTACCTAAATCTTTTCCGCTGGCAGCAGCGACAATATTCCCAGGTACATCAATATTGAATACGACAATGGGAATATTATTGTTCATGCACAGCGTCGTTGCCGTTGCATCCATGACCTTCAGTTCTTTGTTGATGACATCCATGTAGGACAGGTGACGGAACATTTTGGCCTGTGGATTGATTTTGGGATCGCTGTCATATACGCCGTCTACGCCGTTTTTCGCCATCAAAATCGCATCGGCTTCTATTTCCGCTGCCCGCAGTGCTGCCGTCGTATCTGTAGAAAAGTAAGGATTGCCCGTTCCGGCACCGAAAATAACGACCCGGCCTTTTTCCATATGGCGAATAGCCCGGCGGCGAATATACGGTTCTGCTACCTGCTGCATGTTGATAGCCGTCTGTACGCGCGTTGCTACGCCGTTATTTTCCATGGCATCCTGCAACGCCAGGGAATTCATGACCGTAGCCAGCATGCCCATGTAGTCGGCAGAAACTCGGTCCATTCCTTTGGCACTGCCTGACAGGCCGCGCCAGATGTTGCCGCCGCCGACAACAATAGCCACTTCAATACCGGCTTTGTTCACTTCTACGATCTGTTTGGCAATCTTTTCCACTGTACCCGGATCAATGCCATAGCCCTTATCCCCGGCCATGGCTTCACCGCTTAACTTCAATACGATACGTTTATATGTCTTCGTTCCCATCAATATCCTCCTGCCTGCATGACAACTATTAGAAAATAAGAGAACACGAAAATGGTGTTCTCTTATCAAATCTTATTTAGCTTGTGCCATTACTTCAGAAACGAAATCATCGTTGCGTTTTTCCATGCCTTCGCCCAGTTCATAGCGAGTATACCGGCGAACGTCAATTTTTTCACCGATCTTGGCGATATGTTCCGTAATTACCTGTTTAATGGTCTTATCCGGATCTTTAATGAATTCCTGGTCGAGGAGGCAGTTTTCTTTATAGAATTTTTCAATACGGCCAACGATCATTTTTTCAACGATCTTTTCCGGCTTGCCTTCGTTCAGAGCCTGCTGACGAAGAACTTCTTTTTCATGTTCCAATACGTCTTCCGGAACTTCTTCCCGTTTCAAATATGCCGGCTTTGCAGCAGCGATCTGCATAGCAATATCTTTGCAGAGGTTTTTGAAGTTGTCTGTCTGGGCAACAAAGTCTGTTTCGCAGTTTACTTCAACGAGAACACCAATACGGCCATTGCCGTGGATATAGGAATATACAAGTCCTTCTGCTGCAATACGGTCTGCTTTTTTAGCAGCTGCAGCCAGGCCTTTTTCGCGAAGGAAATCAATCGCTTTTTCCATATCGCCGTTTGTAGCGGCCAGTGCTTTCTTGCAGTCCATCATACCTGCGCCAGTTTTTGTCCGTAAATCTTTTACCATGCTTGCTGTAATAGCCATTTGCAATATTCCTCCTAAACATAATATACGGTTTGAATAAAGGTAAGGAATGAATCACTCCTTACCTTTACTATACCAGGCCATTTAATTCTCAAAGAACTATCGTTCTTATGCTTCTTCAGCAACCTGTTCTTCTTCAGCAGCAGCGCCTTCTTCAGTCTGTTCGCCCTGATTGCCTTCCAGAACAGCGTCAGCGATTTTACCGGTCAGCAGTTTTACGGCACGAATAGCGTCGTCATTTGCCGGAATCGGATAATCGATGAGATCGGGATCGCAGTTCGTATCAACGGTTGCGATAATGGGAATGTTCAGTTTCCGTGCTTCAGAAACAGCAATTTCTTCTTTTTTCGGATCAATGATAAACAGAGCATCCGGCAGTTTTTTCATTTCTTTAATACCGCCGAGGTACTTCTGCAGTTTTTCCATTTCATGTTTCAACAGGGTAACTTCTTTTTTCGGCAATACGTCAAACGTACCGTCTTCAGCCTGTTTTTCCAGTTCTTTCAGGCGTTTTACCCGTTTTTCAATGGTCTGGAAGTTGGTGAGCATACCGCCGAGCCACCGTTCGTTAACGAAGAACTGGTTGCACCGTTCAGCTTCGGTTTTGATCGTTTCCTGAGCCTGTTTCTTCGTGCCGACAAACAGTACTTTGCCGCCTTCTGCAGCCAGGTCGCGTACGAAGTTATACGCTTCGTCCATTTTCTTTACCGTTTTCTGCAGGTCAATAATGTAAATGCCATTGCGTTCGGTAAAGATAAACCGAGCCATTTTCGGGTTCCAGCGACGGGTCTGATGACCAAAATGAACGCCTGCTTCCAACAACTGTTTCATTGATACTACTGCCATAATTGTAATTCCTCCTGTTTTTACCTCCGTCCGGTCATTGGCCGCAATCACCGGAATACTCCGGCACAGTTACGGTCTCACCAAACGTGTGTAGTGTAATAATATTGGTACATAACCTTGCTTATTATAGCATATGGACTGCATTCATACAAGCCATTTCTGCCATATGGCGGGTAAATATTTTTTCTGCCTGTCTGCGTTTATTCCAGAATGTACACCGGAACCATGCGGCGGCCAAAGGCCATGCAGGCCTCATATTCTTCCATGCACAGGTCAATGCGGTTGCCCAGAATGTCTCCGCCCGTATCTTCCGCCGTAGCTACGCCATAGCCGGGAATAAACACGCGCGTTCCCAGGGGAATGACATTGGGATCGACAGCGACGACGCCATGGCGCGCCCAGGTCCCCATTTTCGTAATGCCTTCTCCATTGCCGTCAGTCGGCAAATAGGCCGTTGCTTCCATGGTAAAGACTTCTTTAAACTTCGAGACCGTGCCCGTATTAATTTCTACAGTTTCCTTCGTGCCTACGTGCCGGATCAGAGGCTTCATTTCCGTAATCAGCGTCGTCGAGACATGCTCCCGGCCGACTACCTGGCCGTCGAGGCTGACAATATTGGTCTTTACCCGCTTGCGGCCGTTCTGGCCGGCCTGCAGTACTTTTTCTTCTCCCTTGCCGAGCGTTTCATCAGGAATACTTTCAATGGCAAAGGGAACGACTTCATCTTCTGTAATTTCTTTCCGGGACAACGTGCCGATGCGAATCGTCATGCCCGGCGTAACAGCCGCCGTTCCGTCGCCGTATGGGCGATATGCAGCCGGATCGTAGCCATACTGGCTGGCCACATCCTGAACGGTCTGCTTGGCAGACTGAACAGTTTGTTTTTGATTCTTGTGTTCCAGTACGACCGGCACAGCTCGCCGGACCGTCACGTGCGACCCTTCTGTCAGCTCAGGCGTCGTCATATCAATTTCATCATGCGGGCCAATGGCAATATTATGCTCACGCATCAGTGCTTCTTCGTTAATGGCGTGGGTATATACGGAACGGGTCACGCCATCTGCCTGGAATGTAACCGACTTGCCTTTATCGATAAATCCAGTCAGGGAAACCATGATCAGTAAAGCGATGAGCGTAAGGTACATTCGAGTAATGGGCCCTTGATATCGTTTATTCATCAAATCCCTCCCAACTTGGCTCAATTCTACCAAAGCTGGACAGGGCTGTCAATTTTACCTGGTTGACAAACAGAGGTTTATATAGATAGTTTGCCGTCTTGCGGCGAATACCTCATGTATCCTGGCAAGGGAATCATTCCCGCCGCTGTGCCTGATTTCCAACATTTTAATAATTCATCTCATTCTTTCGCAGGCTAAACGAAAATTTCATGAAAAAAAACGTCTCTTTCACACGGAAAAGAGACGTTTTTTCGGGCCCTTAGAATACCTGACGGGTACGTTCTTTATGTTTTTTCAGCGGATTTTTTTCTTCCGCTTCACGCTGCAGCATTTCCTGGGCATTAATCGGTTCATCTGTACGGGTATCGGCAATATACCGGTACGTACCGTCCGAATTCATTTCATAAGCCTTGACATTATCGTTGAAATACAGGTTCAGAATGCCTTTAATTCGTTCTTTGTGGGGCTGGAATTCGACAGGAATCATCAGTTCTACCCGTTCATTCAGATTCCGGGGCATCCAGTCAGCCGACGAAATATAGACGTCTTCCCTGCCGCCGTTATAGAAGTAGAACAGGCGGCTGTGTTCCAGGAACCGGCCGACAACACTGTGGACTTTGATGTTTTCACTGATGCCCGGCAGGCCTGGCCGCAGAACGCAGATACCGCGGACGATCAGATGAATCTGCACGCCTGCTGCCGATGCTTCGTACAGCTTGGCAATGACATCCTTATCCAGAAGAGAGTTCATCTTGGCTACGATAACGGCCTTCTTCCCTTCTTTAGCCTGCTTCGTTTCGCCTTCGATTTTTTCATAAATCTTTTCGCGCAGGTTCAGGGGCGCTACGGCCAGCTTGTTCCACTGCGGGGGATCGGAATAGCCCGACAGGAGGTTGAAGAACGCCGATGCATCGACGCCAATGAGCGTATTGGCCGTCAAAATGCCGACGTCCGTATAAATGCGTGCCGTTTTGCCGTTGTAGTTCCCTGTAGCCACATGGACGTAGCGGCGAATGCCTTCTTCTTCCCGGCGGACAACCAGGGTAATCTTGGAATGGGTCTTCAGGCCCATAATGCCGTAAATAACGTGGCAGCCAGCCTGTTCCAGCTTGCGGGCCATGAAGATATTGTTTTCTTCATCAAAACGAGCCTTAACTTCCATAAGAACCGTGACCTGCTTGCCGTTTTCAGCTGCTTCTGCCAGAGCTGCAATAATAGGCGACTTGCTGCTGACGCGGTATAGGGTCTGCTTGATAGCCAGTACGTTGGGATCGGTAGCAGCGAGCTTGATAAAGTGTTCTACTGTGGCAAAGGTTTCATAGGGATGATGAACCATGACGTCCCGCTTGGCAATAGCCGACCAGAAATCCGGCGCGTCAATGGCAGCCAGTTCAGACGACGGCTGCGGGAATGCCGGCGCATAGCGGAGGTGATCATAGCCGTCAATGCCCGTGAAGGTGAAGAATACCTTGCAGTCCAGAGGACCGGGAATCATATAGATGTCTTTTTCTTCCAGCTGCAGTTCGGTCCGCAGAAATTCCCGGATCATCCGGCTCGACGATTCGCCCAGTTCCAGGCGGACAGCTGCGCCTTTACGCCGTTTTTTCAGGGACTTTTCCACTTCGACGAGCAAGTCTTCTGCATCATCATCAATGTCCAGATCGGCATCGCGGGTAATGCGGAACGGAACCGTTTCCAGAATATCGCAGCCCAGGAAAAAGCGGTCTGCAAAGGCACCGAGCACATCTTCCAGGAAGATGAATTTTTTATCGCTTCCCGTATTCGGCACTTCAATAATGCGGGAAATAACCGGTGACGGCACAGGCAAAATAGCCGTTTTAACTGAAGTATCGCCCTGCTTTTTGCGCAGCAGTACAGCCAGATTCAGATGAAGGCTGGACAAAAAGGGGAACGGATGGCTGGAATCGACAGCCATAGGCGTAACGACAGGATAAATTTCCCGTTCAAAGTAGCTTTCCAGCCACTGGCGCTGATCTTCATTCAAGTCGCTGACGGGAATGAAGTGCAGCCCTTCGCCCTGCAGCTTGTCCTGAATGGTCCGATAATACTCGTACTGCTGGGCTACCTGGGCATGAACCATCTGCTGAATGGCTTCAAACTGTTCCTGCGGCGTCATGCCGGCAATATCAATATGTTTGACACCGCTTTCAATCAGGTGCTTGACGCCGGCAACGCGAATCATGAAAAATTCATCCAGATTCGACGCGGCAATGGCAATAAAATTCAGCTGTTCCAGCAGCGGATTAGACGGGACAAGGGCTTCCCGCAGAACCCGTTCATTAAATTTAATCCACGTACATTCGCGATTTAAATAATTCTCAGAGTCTGTAAAATTCACACTACTCACCTATCCTTTAATCAATTTCGGCGTAATGCCAAATACTTCAGCAAAATTAACGGCTGTCTTCATAAATGTCCACCGTTCCAGAGAAATATCCAGGGCCGCATGGTAGTGAACAATGAGCTCATTGCCGTCAAATTCCGGCTCAATGCGGGAAATTTTCCCCAAATGGCTTTTATCCAGCGAATCGGCCAGCCGGAAGATGGCAACTAACTTGGCCGTAATGATTTTCTGCTCTGCCGACAGGCGGTTGTAGTTATCCTGTGATTCCTGCCAGATGCCGCTGTTGGCATAATAGGCAATATTGGCCAAAATCTCTTTTTCTTCATCTGTAATGCCGAATAAATCCGTTTCCATAATCAAGTGATACGTACACGTATTATGTTTGCGAATGTTGATAAACTTGCCCGTTTCATGCAGAATCGACGCCAGATGAAGCAGGTAGCCCGTACGGTAAGGCAGACCGATTTCCCGATACAAGATGGTAAACAATTCACTGCTGAATTCTTCCACCTTTGATGCATGTTGGGGATCATAGCCGTATTTTTCTGCCAGTCTCCGCGTCAGATCCAGCAGCAGCCCCCGCTGATGCGTCAAATAGCCGTTTTCTGTCTGTTCGGCTACATAATACATGGAGTACCCTTCTGTAAAGGTCGTTCGCATGACGACGAGAAGGCTGACATCCATGCTGCGCAGCAGTTCGTAGTACAGCAGCAGCGTCGGCATGATAATATTGGCCAGATTTTCCGACAACTTATACCGCTGCATGAGTTTAAAGGGCGTAACGCCATGGAAGGAATGGATAAATTCCTTTAATTCATCGGCCCGAATCAGACGGATCCCATCCACTTCTTCTTTATGCATCAAAGAGCTGATCAGCGATGCTGCCCGGCCGGACAGGACGATATACTTGATATTTTCCTGGCGAATACTGGTCCACAACGGCGACAGGGACCCGTGAATATATTCCTGAACTGCCGTCGGGAAGGTCAGTTCTTCGCGCTGCTTTTTCTTAAAGTTTTCCAGAATTCGCAGCGAACCTAAGTGAACATTGCGCTGAAAGATCAGCTGATCTTCTTTCCAGCAGGTCAGGCCCACGCCGCCTGACGTAATATCGACGAGCAGTACGGGATGATTGGCAAAATTGAATTTTCCCTTTAATACATAATAATAT
>NZ_CATWFF010000110.1 GCF_958350005.1 uncultured Megasphaera sp.
CTGTATCCGGCATCGGCGTATATGGCTGATCTGGCAGTGCGGGCAGTCGATACATTAAAGGGGAAATATAATGATTAAATTTTTAGATGTAAGTAAATCCTTTTCCGGTAAAGGCGAAACGGTCCATGCTCTGCAGCATGTGTCCTTTACCATTGAAGACGGCGATATATTCGGCGTTATCGGCTTCAGCGGTGCCGGCAAATCGACGCTTCTGCGCATGGTCAATGCCCTGGAAAAGCCGACCGACGGCCATGTGGAAATTGACGGACAGAATATTGATACCCTGTCTCATAGTGAACTGCGTAAGGTACGCAAGAAAATCGGCATGGTCTTTCAGCAGTTCAACCTGCTGGAATCGAAATCTGTATACGATAATGTGGCCATTCCGCTGGTCCTGAATAAAACGGAGAAGTCCGCCATTCATGCCCGGGTCATGGAGCTTTTGGAATTCGTCGGCCTCGCCGATAAAGCCCAGGCCTATCCGAGTCAGCTGTCTGGCGGACAGAAACAGCGTGTCGGCATTGCCCGGGCCCTGGCGACGAACCCGTCTATTCTGCTGTGCGATGAAGCGACGAGTGCCCTTGATCCGGAAACGACAGACGCTATTTTGCGGCTTCTGGAAAAAATCAACCGCGAACTGAATATTACCATTCTCGTCGTTACGCATCAGATTCAGGTTATTCAGCAGCTGTGCAACCGCGTCGCCGTCATGGAACACGGCAACGTCGTCGAATTGGGCAGCGTCCTCGATGTATTCAGCAATCCCAAGCAGGATATGACCCGGCGGTTTGTCCAGACCGTCATTCCCGACCGCATTCCTGACAGCGTAGCTGCGGGCCTGAAAGCCCAGAAGACGCCGTACAGCCTGCTGCGAATCCGCTTCCTCGGCGATAATGCAACGGACAACATTCTCTACCACATCAATACGGTGCTCCAGGTAGAAACGAATATCGTCTTCGCCTCGGTCTGTGAACTGCAGCATACAGTACTGGGTATTTTTATCATTCAGGTTATGGGAGATCACGATACGGTACAGAAGGTAACGGATTATATTGACTCCCAGAACATTCAATGGCAGGAGGTACATCTTTCATGATAGACTTAGGCGTTCCAAACGAACAGATTTTACTGGCTGCCCAGCAGACGATCTACATGGTCTTCGTTTCGCTGGTTATCGGTACGATTATTGCCGTCATTATGGCCGTTACGCTGGTGCTGACCAACTCTGACGGCATCTTGAAAAACAAATATATTTTCAATGTCCTCAATACGGTCATCAACATTATCCGCAGTATTCCCTTCATCATCCTGATGGTCTTTATTTTACCGCTGACCAAGATGATTGTCGGTACCCGTATTGGCACGACTGCCGCTCTGGTACCGCTGATTATCTTCATAGCGCCATACCTGACGCGGCTCTTTGAAAACTCCATTCTCGACGTAAGCAAGGGTATCGTCGAAGCGGCGCAGGCCATGGGAGCATCGTACTTTGAAATTGTCTGGTACTTCCTGCTTCCGGAAGCGAAGAGTTCGCTGATTCTGTCCGTTACGACCGGCACGATCGGCCTTATTGGTGCGACTGCCATGGCCGGTGCCATCGGTGCCGGCGGTGTCGGCGACCTGGCCCTGACCTACGGGTATGAACGGATGAATACGCCGCTCATGATGTTTACAGTCGTCATTCTGGTTATTTTTGTGCAGATCATTCAGTCTATTGGCAATCACTTTGCTTTTAAGACGCGAAATCACTGATTGCGTGTCTTGCTATTATATTACATCAATATTATATTGGGGGAGTTAGTTATGAAATTGACAGCATGGAAAAAATTAGGCGTTCTGGCAATGGTCCTGGCTCTGGGAGCCTCAGTTCTCGCCGGCTGCGGCGGCGACAATGCCAGCAGCAGTGCCAAGAAAGAATTAACATACGGAAGGTCTCAGGGACCGTATTCGGAATTGTTTGAACAGGGCGTCAAACCGATTCTGGAAAAGAAAGGCTACAAGATTACGGGCAAAGACATGTCGGACCTCCTGCAGGCTGACGTAGCGCTGAATGAAGGGGAAGTAGACTTCAACGTCGAACAGCATACGGCGTATATGGAAAACTTCAACCAGAAACAGGGCGGCCATCTGGTTGCGCTGACACCGATTCCGACCGTTCCGGCCGGTATTTATGCCGGATCGAAGACCTCTTTGGATCAGGTTGCTGACGGCGATACCGTTGCCGTTCCGAATGATGCAGCCAACACGGCCCGTGCTTATGCGCTGCTGCAGAAAGCTGGCTGGATTAAACTGGATCCGAAAAAAGACCTGTCTACCGTTACGCAGCAGGATATTATCGAAAATCCGCATAATCTGAAATTTACGGAAATGAAATCTCTGAATATCCCCGCTGTCCGCAGCGATTTTGCCTTCATCGTCATTACAGGATCCATCGTATATAATGCGAAAATCGATCCGTCTACGGCATTGATGAAAGAAGATATTCTGCCTCATCTGCTCCTGCAGCTGGTCGTAGAAGACAAGAACAAAGATGCTCAGTGGGCTAAAGACATTGTCGCTGCCTACCATTCCGATGAATTTAAGGAATACCTGAAGACCCACAACAATGGCTTGTGGTTTGTTCCGGAAAACAAGTAATACTGTCCTGACATTGGGTCAAAACGCTTCATACGTTGGTGTGAAGCGTTTTTTATTATGTAATGTATTGCCTTTTCATGACATAAAAAATGCCCTATAATAGATATATTCATGTAATACACGTAAAGGAGTCTGTACGAATATAGCGCAGGCAGCTGGTGAAGAAATTGGATAAAGATCATATCTTTTTTGAAAATTATGCCGGTACATGGGACCGGGATCGAAAGGAAGACCGACAGAAGCTGGAATATCTCCTGCAGCTGGCGGGCATTCAGCCTGGGCAGTACCTGCTTGATGCCGGCTGTGGCACAGGTATTCTCCTGCCCTATCTCAGCGATGCTGTCGGCGAAGAAGGCCAGGTGGAAGGCATGGACTATTCGCGGCAAATGCTGAAGCGGGGGCAAGAAAAATTCGGCAGTCTGCCAAATGTCGTCTTTACGGAAGGAAATTTGCTGAAATATTCTTTTCCTCCTCACGTCTATGACGGAGTTATTTGTTTAAATATATATCCTCACCTGTATCAGCACAGCCGGGAATTTTTCCGCACTGTCTTTCAGGCGTTGAAGCAGGACGGCTACTTCGTCATCATGCACGATATGCCGCGGCAGCAGGTAAACCGTATTCACAGCCGTGCAGATAGTAGTGCAGCAGTACTGCCGCCGGTGGACATGATGGCAGCATCTCTGATCAGTGCGGGGTTTTCCGTCTATGCGGCCATGGATACGGAAGACTATTATTTTATCAAGGTTGTAAAGAAGCATGATGAGCCGTATATTCACGAGACTGCCGGAGAAGACGACGAGATGCTGTCGATGCCGGCTTCCCATGGCGGTCACGCTGCAGGGGAGCACCATCATCACAGTCATACACAGACGAAAGTTGTCCTGAACCGGCTGGCCCGGGTCAGCGGCCATCTGGAAGCCATACGGCGAATGGTGGAAGACGGCAGGGACTGCAGCGATATCCTGATTCAGCTGGCTGCTGTTCATTCAGCCATTGGCAGCGTGAGCAAGGTGATTTTAAAAGACCACATTGATCACTGCATTGTCGATGCCATTCGCAGCCACGATACGGATGCGGTGGAGCACCTGAAAAAGGCTATCAGCACGCTTATGAAATAGGCGGCGCAGCAGTCGGAAACAGAGAAAACTATGATATAATACAACCAGAGTTATGTATACCGTAAAGGATGTGATACTATGCAGTTTCGCGTATTGCTGGGCGATATAACGACGTGGCACGCTGACGGAATCGTGAATTCAGCCAGCTCCAGCCTGCTGGGACTCAGCGGCGGCACTGACAACGCCATTCACCGGGCCGGGGGCATTTCCCTGACTTCTGCCTGCCGTGCGCTGAAAGGCTGCCATACTGGCGATGCCAAAGTAACTTTTGGCTATAAACTGCCGGCGAAATACGTCATTCATGCTGTTGGGCCCATCTGGGTCGGCGGCAAGCGGGGCGAAGAAGAAGAGCTTGTTTCCTGTTACCGCAAAAGCCTGCTCCTGGCAGAAGAAAAAAAGATAGGATATCTGGCGTTTACATCGATCAGCACGGAAGACAAGCGCTATCCCCGTCAGCGGGCGGCAGCGGCAGTCATTCCGGTCATTCTTTCAGAAGGCGCATATTTTACCCGTATCGACATGGTCTGCACCGACGAAGCCATGCAGGACATATACACGCGGGCTGCTGTTCTGTTCTGGCTCCGCCGACTGAATGACGGCCATTGCGATGGACAGAGCAGTCTGGTAGACGAAGCGATGATTGCCCTGGTCATGCTGCGCGTCAGCGCTGACAAGCCCGATCCCATTGCCCTGGCTGAACGGGTACGGCAGATGCGGCGCGTTTTGCGGCCCTTTCTGGATATGAGTCAGCCGCGGAGTATTTTGGATATGGAACAGGCCGCCGATCAGGTCATGGCGTCGTACCGGACACTGGACGAGCTGCAGGCGGACAGTAATCTTGGCGACACAGTGCCGCCGTATTATCAGGCCTAGGGAAGGAGAAACAGTATATATGGGAACACGAGAAACAACAATCAAGGTTACATGTCCGGCGTGCCATCATGCCGGCACCTTTGCCGCCTGGGACTGCATTGATGGAGGCGAGGCGCCGGAACTGCGGCACCGCATCCTTCATGACGACACCTTGTTTTTTTATGAATGTCCTAAGTGTCACAGGCAGGTTCGTATAGAAGCACCTTGTCTGTACATCGACCGGGACCGGAAGTTCATGGTCTGGCATCTGCCGGAGCAGAAGGCGCCCGTTTTTGCAGATGAAGCATGCCAGACTGCCGGCATTGTTGAGGCTGAGGGATATGTCTGCCGCCTGGCTCTGACCTGGGGCGAATGGCGGGAAAAGATACTGGAACTGGAAAGCGGCTATGACGACAGGCTGTATGAAATTATCAAGTACGGAGCCTATCAGCTGATTCGCAAAGAAGATCGGGAAAAACTGCCCGTTCAGGCCTATCACATTGATTATGACAGTGACAGCAGTGCTGCCGATGCCCTGGCGCTGGTATTTATGGACCAGACGAAGAAGGGAATGGGCTATACCTATCCCGTTACAGCCCGCGTCCGGGACGTTACGAGTGAACTGTTTCAGCCTCTGCTGGACCGGCTGCCGGCCGATGAAGGACCGAAGCGGCTGTACCGGTATAACTATGACTGGGCGAAACAGTTTGTGGAATACGTCATGCACTGGGCCTCTTCACAGGACAGCGGCACAGCTTACAGAAAGCTCCTGGGATTCTGGATTCAGACGCTGGGAAAAGAACTGTTTCAGCAGCCTGTAACTCCTAAACAGGGATAATATACAGCCCTGGAGGGACAAAGTCGTCCCACTAACTTTTACCTGTTCTATATACTAGATTGCGGCCCGTGGTGTATAATACGAGTATAGACTGTATATGCCGTTTACATACTGCGGCAATAGAATGGGAACATACTGTACAACAAAGGAGACTGGATACTCATGATACTGAAAGATATTACTATCGAACAGGTTATTGGCAGAGAAATTATCGACTCCCGGGGCAACCCTACGGTAGGCGTTGACGTCGTTCTGAGCAATGGCGTTGTAGGCCATGGCGCATCGCCCAGCGGCGCTTCGACGGGGCAGTTTGAAGCATTGGAACTGCGCGACGGCGATGCATCGCGGTTTGGCGGCAAAGGCGTTTCCAAAGCTGTAGCCAATGTAAACGGCCCGATCTGCGAAGCTCTGAAAGGCGTAAGCCCCTTCGATATTTACGCTGTCGATAAGATCATGATAGACCTGGATGGCACAACCGATAAATCCAAACTGGGCGCCAATGCCATTCTGGCCGTATCCATTGCCTGCTCCAAAGCAGCTGCAGAAGCCCTGCACATTCCGCTGTACCGGTATTTTGGCGGCGTAAACGGCAATCGCCTGCCTGTACCGATGATGAATATCCTGAACGGCGGCGCTCATGCAGCCAATACGGTAGACGTACAGGAATTCATGATTATGCCTGTTGGCGCACCGACTTTCCGCGAAGGCCTGCGGTGGTGCACGGAAGTATTCCATGCCCTGGCTTCCCTGCTCAAAGCCAAGGGACTGGCTACGTCTGTCGGCGATGAAGGCGGCTTTGCTCCCAATCTGGGCAGTGATGAAGAAGCCATTCAGTATATCCTCAGTGCTGTTGAAAAAGCAGGCTACAAACCGGGAACGGATTTCGTCCTCGCTCTCGATGCAGCAGCCAGCGAATGGAAAGGCGAAAAAGCCGGCACCTATGTGCAGCCGAAATGCGGCAAATCCTTTACGTCGGAAGAACTGGTGGCTCACTGGAAGCACCTCGTCGAAACATATCCCATTTACTCCATCGAAGACGGCCTGGATGAAGAAGACTGGGAAGGCTGGAAGAAGATGACGCAGGAACTGGGCCAGTCCGTACAGCTCGTCGGCGACGACTTATTCGTTACCAACACGCAGCGCCTGGCCAAAGGCATTGCCAATGGCTGCGGTAACGCCATCCTGATTAAGCTCAACCAGATCGGCACAGTCTCGGAAACGCTGGAAGCCATTAAAATGGCCCATAAAGCTGGCTACAATGCCGTCGTATCCCACCGTTCCGGTGAAACGGAAGATACGTCCATTGCCGATTTGGCTGTAGCACTGAATGCAGGTCAGATCAAGACAGGCGCACCAAACCGCAGCGAACGGGTTGCCAAATACAACCGCCTCCTGGTTATTGAAGAAGAACTGGGCAGCGCTGCCGTATACCCCGGCATGAAAACCTTCGGGAAATAAAAGAGAATACATGAGATGAATACGAAATCGGGCTGTCCCAGTGGGATGGCCCGGTTTTTTGCTGGGGGAGTCTTGCACAGCAGATAAAATATGTGCTATTATATAGCAT
>NZ_CATWFF010000111.1 GCF_958350005.1 uncultured Megasphaera sp.
AAGAGAAGGCTGTAACAAAAGGAGTGAAAGAACTTATTTTGTTACAGCCCCTTTTATGTAAGGAAAAGTGATTGATCCTTAGTTAAAAGAAAGTACATGTGATATCATTTCACATCAATGAATAACATATTGATTTAAAATGACGCGATATCAAAAGTTTAGATGAGGTGTAAAGGGAGTGAGAACGTGAAGAAATATACTGGTTTTCTTAGCGTTGCTGTTCTTCTGTGTTCTGTTGCAATGGGTGTATACGGTAGTGTGAATAGTGGTGCAAGTGAAAAAGAACAGGTTACTATTGGCGTCGGCTATCAGACCGTAACGGCTCAGACCTGGGGACCGCTAATTATGAAGAATAAGGGATTTTTCGAAGAAGAGTTGCAAAAAGTCGATCCTGGTAAACAGTTTTCTATTGATTGGCAGAATGCGCAGTCTGGGCCTCCTCTTACGAATAACATGATTGCCGGTAAACTACAGTTTGCCGATATGGGTGATATGCCTGTTCTGATTAATGGCGAAAAAGGGGAAATCATGCCTAATTATGATTCCGTATTTCTGGGATTTGATGGAAAAGGGAGAAGCGGAAAAAATGAGGCTATTCTGGTTCCCAAAAATTCATCCATTTATTCTGTTAAAGATCTGGCAGGGAAAACTGTTGGTACTCCCATTGGATCTAGTGCTCATCGTATGCTGTTGGCAGAATTAGATGCAGCGCATATTACGGATAAGGTTGATATCGTCGGTCAGGATGCTACTGTAGGGGTCAATAATATTGCGCAGCAAAAAATCGATGCCTATGCTATTTGGGAGCCTTTCCCGACTCTGGCTGTACAGAAAGGTGTAGGCCGCATCCTCGTCGGCGGGGAAGATACGGGCATTGACTACTTGGACGGTATCGTTGCCGACCGTAAATGGGTGAAAGAACATGAGGAATATACTGTAGCCTTTTTAAAAGCGCTCATTCGGGCTCATGATTTTATCAGAGAACATCCAGACGAAGCAGCAAAAATTTTTGCTAAGGAATCGGGATATTCAGAACGTGTTGCCCGGGAAATGGTAAAGGCCATTCGTTTTGATTCCGTTGTATATCAAAGAGATTTACGGACCTTGGAAGGAAGCAAAAAGTTTTTGCAGAAGTCCCATGCGATGGGTGATCTAAATGTAACGGCTTTTGTCGATGTATCGTATTTACAGAAGGCGTTTCAGGAACTGGGAAAATCCTACCCCGATGACGGTCAGCTTCAGGGAGACTGGCTGACCCAGCCCTAGAAAGGAAGATGATCTATGGTGGTACAAAAACATCCCTTGTCACAGCCTTTCGTAATCCTTTGCGCAATCGTGTCGATTGCTGTCTCCATTGGTATCTGGCACTTTCTCGTCGCCTTCAATGTACAGCGACCGCTCATGTTCGGCAATTTGCCGGCGCCAGCAGACGTTCTGCAGGCAGGAATTGCCCTCCTGCAGAACAGCGAATATTATCGCCACGTCGGCTACAGCTGCCTGCGGATTCTCGTCGGCTGTGCCCTGGCTCTGCCATTAGGCGTGTTCTTCGGCCTAGTCATCGGCCTTTCCCGGCCAGGACGACTCTTTCTCCTGCCCATATTCGAGCTGATGCGGCCTATTCCGCAGATTACGTGGATTCCCGTGTCGATCCTGCTGTTTCCAACCATTGAAGGCAGTATCGTTTTCATCACCTTTATGGGCGGCTTTTTCCCCATTCTGGTCAACACCATTGCAGGAACGCAGAACGTGGAACCGTCTCTGGTGGATGCGGCCCGGAGCATGCATGTGACAAAGTGCCAGCTCGTCCGCTATGTCTATCTTCCGTCAGCAGTGCCGGATATTCTGACAGGCCTTACGATTGGAATTGGCACGTCCTGGATGAGCGTTATTGCGGCAGAAATGATTTCCGGCAAATATGGCATTGGCTACTTTACGTGGCAGTCTTACAATTTGATGAACTATGCCGATACGATTGTGGGCATGATTACGATCGGCGTCGTCGGCATCGTATTTTTCAGTGTCATACGTATGGTGTCAGGACGCATACTGGCATATCGGGGGATAGTGCAATGATTGAAGTAAAAGAATTGTCCAAGTCGTTTGCAGCCAATGACGGCACTGTAAAAAACGTGCTGCATCATATGAATGTAACCATTCAGGATAATCAGTTTGTCTGTCTTCTCGGCCCGTCAGGGTGCGGAAAAAGCACGTTCCTCCGCCTTCTTGCCGGACTGGACAGTCCTACAGAAGGGCAGGTGCTGGTCGATGGCCATCCCGTTCGGGAACCGCCGCAGCAAAGTGCTTTCGTCTTTCAGAACTACGCCCTGTTTCCCTGGATGACCGTGTTGGAAAATGTGGCTTTTGGCATGAAAATCAGCGGTGACTATACGGCTGAAGCAAGGAAGAACAGGGCAGAAAAATACCTGGCTCAGGTCTACCTGCAAGGGTATGAACATCATTACATTCATCAGCTGTCCGGCGGCATGAAGCAGCGCGTTGCCATTGCCCGGGCTCTGGCGGCAGGACCGCGTATCCTGTTTATGGATGAACCTTTTGGGGCCCTGGATACGTTTACCCGCATGGATCTGCAGAATTTGCTCAAAGAGCTGTGCAAATCGAGACAGATGACGGTACTGTTTGTTACCCATGATATTGACGAAGCCATTTACCTGGCTGATACGGTGGCGGTCATGAATACGCAGGATAAAGGAATTGGCGAATTTTTCCCTATTGATATACCGGGCGAACGGGACAGGACGAGCAGTGTGTTTAATGAATACAGAAAGAAAATTTTTGCAGCTTTTCACGTTCACAGTCCGGAAGAACAGGCGTTTCATCGTGGACTGTACGTTATTTAGTCGAAGAGAGGATGGTATTGTAGGTTATGAATATACAAACCCTTCATGCTGATGTAGTAATTATTGGCGGCGGCAGTGCCGGTACCATTGCAGCCATTAAGGCCAAGGAAGCCAATCCAGAGGCAGAAGTACTGATTTTTGACAAAGGCCCTATTGAAACGTCCGGCGCTATTGGCCGCGGCATGGATGCTCTGAATATTATGGCATCGCCTAAATACTCTACGCCGGAAGACGTGGTCGAAGCACTGACCAAGGTTTCTGAAGGCATCTTGGATCAGGAAACGGCCTATGTCTTGGGCGAAAAAGGGATTGACGTCATTAAGGATCTGGAAGATTATACGGACAGAAAACCAGGTGATTTATTCCCTATTGATAAAGATGGCAACTATGTTACTAATTACCTTCATCCAACGGACAAACCGCTGTACCTGGCCATGGACGGCGAAGATATTAAGCGGGGCCTGGCAAAACGGGTCAAACAGCTGGGTACGCGCGTACTTGGCTATACGGCAGCAGTCAAACTGTTTACGACAGACGGAGAAGTATCCGGTGTATTTGGCTTTAATATCCGCACAGGACAGGGCTATTTCGTCCATACGCCGACAGTTATCCTTTCTGCCGGCTGCGTAGGGAAATTTGGCCTGCCCCGGGACGGATATTTATCCGGCATCTATGAATTTCCCGGCAATACAGGCGAAGCCTATGCCATGGCCTACGAAGCGGGAGCCGAGCTGGTCAATATGGAATGCTTCCAGACCAACCTGCTCATGAAGGACTATAACGGTCCGGCCTGCGGCTACGTTGTCTATCCCCGCGGCGGGTACAGCGTAAATGCTGAAGGCAATAAGTACTGGACTCATGGCTACTGGTCTGGCGATATGTTCCTGGCTGTATGGAAAGAGTTCCAGGAAGGGCGGGGCCCGATTTACCTGAAAATGAGCGACTTGCCGGAAGAAACGATTAACGGCCTGGAAAAAGTCCTCTGGGGGACAGAACGGACGACGCGGGGCCGGTTCCATCTGGACCGGGATGAATCGTATCACTCCTGGGATTCTGTCGAACAGGGGCTGGAAGAAATTACGCTGTGCAGCGGCCACAGCATGTCCGGCATCAAGGTAGATAAGGATACGCATACCAGCGTTCCCGGCCTGTTTGCTGCCGGAGACTGCGCCAGCGTTCCTCATCAGTACCTGACAGGGGCCTTCGTATTTGGTGCTATTGCCGGCTATGAAGCTGTGCAGTACGCAAAAAAACACAAGGCAAAACCAGTAGGCGTCAACCTGGAAGCCCTGGGCGATGAAATTGAAGAACCGTTAAAACGGGACGGCGGACTGACGCCGCAGGATGTGGAATTCAAGCTGCGGGCCCGTATTTCCCAGTACCTGACGCCGCCGAAAAACGACCACTTAATGGAAAAGATGCTGTGGTGGTGCGACCGTATTCGCCGGGAAGATATTCCCCGCATTGTCGTAGAAGACTACCATGATCTGGTAAAAGTTACGGAAATCAAGAGCATTCTCGTCTGCGCCGAAATGGCTGCCCGGGCCTCGCTGTTCCGTACAGAAAGCCGCTGGGGTCTGTCTCACTACCGCCTGAAGTATCCGAAGAGAGATCCCAAATGGGACCGCAAGCAGGTGGTCGTATCGAAAGGGCGGGAACAGATGGAATTACAAGCCGTCGAAGTTCCGCCGTATCAGTGGGATTATCCGGACCGGCTGGAATATGAATATCCCCAGGTAAAGCTGGATATTGGCGAAGGTTACAAGCCGCCTAAGAATGAAAACGTCGATCCGTGGTTAGATGAGAAGTATGAACGGGAAGGATTTGAAATTCCCCGCCGCATGGTTCCAGGAGGTAAAAAATAATGGCAAATGAAGCAAGCAGTACTCAGGTTAGCAAGAAGAAATACTATTGGATTGAACCGGATACGACACTGTGTATATCCTGCGGGACCTGCGTGAACTATTGTCCCCGCGACGTCCTGCGGATGGGACCGGATAAGCATCCGTACATGAAATACCGCGACGACTGCTGGTACTGCGACGTATGCACCTTCGTATGTCCCAAAGGGGCACTCAAATTAAACGAACTTCCGTATCTGATTAAATAGATATATGATGGCTATATGACAAATCTCCCCGCATCCAAACCGGACCGGGGAGATTTGTTGCTATATCATAAAGGGGAGAGGTTTTCACAACTGCTGCAGCCGGCTGTAACCATCAGTTGCTGAAGTATTGCTCATCTGTTACCGGTTCCATCCAGGTCACATTTTTCCCATTCCGCATTTCTGTTAATACAAGATGAGTCATTTCTCCGTCTGGTGAAGCGCCGTGCCAGTGCTTGACGCCGGCAGGGCACCAGATCGTATCGCCAGTGTGGGCTATGGTTTTAGGCCCGCCTTCGACCTGGGTCCAGCAGGTCCCTTTTACGACGATCATGCGCTGACCGCCGGGATGGGTATGCCAGTACGTACGGGCGCCAGGTGCAAAGGTTACATAACTGCCCGTATAGGTCGTATCAGCTGTCGTTTTAAACAGGGACTGATGATGGACTGTCCCAGTAAAGGTTTTGGATGAAGCCTGTGTTACGGCCTGATCCGGAATCATCTGGACGCCCTGGGCAGATTGCTGAAATTCAGCGGCATGAACCGTAGACAGCGCCATGAGCGGCAGCAAGGTCACTGCCAGCAGAAATAAAGCTGCTTTTGTATTCATACGAATTCCTCCTGTCGGATTATTTCAGATAGCGATGATAGAACTGAGATAATTTATCTACTGCCGGATCGACATATTCCGGCTTGTCATATAAATCGATATGGGAAGCATTGGGAATAATATACAGTTCCTTGGGATCTTTGGCCATGTTGTAGGCATCTTCGCTCAAATAGCGCGTGCCGGCACGGCTGCCGGCAATGAGCAGGAGGGGCCGGGGAGAAATCCAGTCGACATGGTCAAAGGCCGTATAGGCGAACATCTTGTCCAGGCTGGTATAGGTATAGCGGTTGACGGAACGGGGATGGGAGCCGCGGGGCGTGCGGTAGTATTCATGAAATTCGCGGTACATATTCGGCTCAATGGCAGGGCCATCGGGAATTCCGACAGCAGAATCGGGGACGTAGTTAATATAGCGTGTTTCGCCGCCGCGGGCCTCAATGGCCCGCTGCTTTCCTACATCTGCCAGCGTCTTGTTGCGGCTCTCGTCGGTCATGGAGCCGGCAATGCCTTCTCGCCTCGTCCGGCCTGAATCGACGGCACTGACGGCGGCAACGGCCTTGATGCGGCCTTCTGTTTCAGCTGTGTGAACTGCGTAGCCGCCGCCGGCGCAGATGCCCAGAACGCCAATGTTATTTTCATCGACAAAGGACAGCGTATCCAGGTAGTCGATAGCCGAGCGCACATCTTCAACGCGCGAAGCCGGGTCTTCGATATAGCGGGGTGTACCGCCGCTTTCCCCCTGGTAGGCGGCATCATAGGCCAGGGTGATAAATCCTTTTGCTGCCAGTTTTTGTGCGTATATTCCGGCAGTCTGTTCCTTTACGCCGCCGCCGGGATGTACGACGACCACGGCGGGATAGGTTTTGGTGGCGTCAAAGTTTTCCGGTTTATACAGATTACCGGCCATGCGGATATTGTTTTCTTTTTTTGTGAACCAGACCTTCTGGGCATTTTGTGTTACGTCCGGTGCAGCGGCAAACGAGCCAGCTTGGGCAGCAACGATTGTCAACAACGATGCTGCTACGAGAGATCTGAGAAATTTTGCTGTTTTCATAAGGTTCCTCCTTGGGAAAAACGGTTCAGTCCTGCCGTCGCAATCGCGGCAGGACTAAAAGCATCGGTACGGATATTAGGCGAGCACATCTCAGTAATCCCCATTTTCACTGAATACAGGCGGACGATGGGCATTATCCCGTGCGCTGCGTGCGTTTTCTTCAGCGTAATGTCTTAACGCTTCTGCCGGCGTATCAAAAGCCGGAGCCGCTTCATAGCTGCCGTTTTCACTGAATACAGGCGGACGATGGGCATTATCTCGTGCGCTGCGTGCGTTTTCTTCAGCGTAATGTCTTAATGCTTCTGCCGGCGTATCAAAAGCCGGAGCAGCTTTATAGCTGCCGTTTTCACTGAAAACCGGTACAGAAGCGGCAAAGGCAGAAA
>NZ_CATWFF010000112.1 GCF_958350005.1 uncultured Megasphaera sp.
GATGAACGTTTTACTTAGATATAGCTTGCAAAAATATTCCAACAGGACTATAATATAAATAACGAAAAGTCATTACAATGATTACGAATACAAAATACTCATCAAAATTATGATAAAACACACATCGAGAAGGATGCATGAAAGGAGCACAGATCATGCAGAATTGGATAGATGCCGCACGTCTGACCGTCATTGTCGGACATTTTGGCAGCGGTAAAACCGAAGTGGCCGTCAACCTGGCCATGGCCATTGCCAAAGAAGGAAAGCCTTTTGCCCTGGCTGATCTGGATGTAGTCGATCCCTATTTTCGGTCCCGCGAATGCAAGGACCTTATTGAGGCCCACGGCGGCCGGCTCATAGCCAGCTCCCAAAGCCAGATGGATGCAGACCTGCCTTCCATGCCGCCTGACGTGTTTGCCCTGTTTGACAATCCGCAGCTCTGCGGCGTTCTGGATATTGGCGGCGATCCTTCCGGCGCCCGCGTACTGGCCCGGTACCGCCATCAGCTCAGGAAATGCGGCGCCCGCGTTCTCTGCGTCGTAAACGGCAACCGGCCTTTATCGGATACGCCGGAAAAAGCGGCGGCTTATGTGAAGAATATTGAAAAAGCGTCAGGCATGACGGTAGACGGGCTTATTAATAATACCCACTGCTGTCACCTTACGGAACTGGATGACATCCGTTCCGGCGCGGCGCTGACGGAAAAAGTATCGGAACTAACCGGAATCCCTGTGATCTGCCATGCTGTCCCCCTATCACTGGCAGAACAGGCTTCGGAGTTTATAACCCCTGTATTCCCTATGACCTTGTACATGAAGAAACCCTGGGAATGAGTTACCCGCAAAAGAAAGGAGACGTTTTACCTATGGCAATGCATTTGACCTTCAGAAAAGAGCGCTGCAAAGGCTGCGGTTTGTGCATCGGCGTTTGTCCCAAACATATTCTGGCCCTGGAAGAAGGCACGAATATTAAAGGCTACCGGCCGGCAACCTGTACGGACGAATCCCTTTGCATCGGCTGCGCAAGCTGCGCAAGAATCTGTCCGGATTCGATTATTACTGTTGAAAAAGACGACTGAGAGAAGGAGTGAACCATATCCATGAAACGAGAAATCTGGAAGGGTAGTGAAGCCATTGCCGAAGCCGCTATTCGTGCAGGCTGTCGTGGATTCTTTGGCTATCCTATTACCCCGCAAAATGAAATTCCTGAATATATGTCCCTGAAAATGCCTGAAGCTGGCGGCGTATTTGTCCAGGCTGAATCGGAAGTGGCCGCTATTAACATGGTATACGGCGCAGCTGCTACGGGCATTCGCGCCATGACGTCTTCGTCGTCTCCCGGCGTGAGCCTGAAGCAGGAAGGCATCAGCTATACAGCAGGCGCCAAACTGCCGGCTGTTATCGTCAACGTCATGCGCGGCGGACCGGGCCTGGGCTCCATTCAGCCGTCGCAGGCCGATTACTATCAGGCAACCCGCGGCGGCGGCAACGGCGACTATCGTACGCCTGTCCTGGCACCGGCCAATCTGCAGGAAGCTGTCGACCTCGTACAGGAAGCCTTCGACATTGCCGATCAGTACCGCACGCCTGTCGTTGTACTGGCTGACGGCCTTATTGGGCAGATGATGGAACCGATTGTCTGGCACGATATCAAAAAACGGGAATTGCCGGCAAAAGACTGGGCTGCCAGCGGCCGCGGCGACCGGGATCACAACAACTTTATCAACTCCCTGCTCATCGATGCGCCGGCCTGTGAAAAGCATAATCAGGAACTCCTCGACACGTATCATGAAATTGAAGAAAAAGAAGTCCGCTGGGAAGAACTGATGACAGACGACGCAGAAGTATTGATTACGGCTTATGGCACACCGGCCCGTATTGCCATTACAGCTGCGGAAAATCTTCGCAAAAAAGGAATCAAAGCCGGCGTGTTCCGTCCCATTACGCTGTGGCCTTTCCCGACGAAGCGCCTGAAAGAACTGGCTGTACAGGATTCGATCAAGGTCATTCTCGACGTGGAAATGAGCACCGGTCAGATGCTGGACGACGTCAATCTGGCAGTAGCCGAAAAGAAACCGGTTCGCTTCTATGGCCGGTTCGGCGGCATGATTCCGACCGTATCGGAAATTGAAACGGCAGCAGAAAAAGCAATGGGGGAGGTACAGTAATATGAAGACGATATATGCAAAGTCCAAAGGACTGCAGGATACGGAACTGCATTATTGCCCCGGCTGCAGCCACGGTATTGTACATAAATTAGTAGCAGAAACGCTGGAAGAAATGGACGCTATCGGCACGACTATCGGCGTATGTCCCGTCGGCTGTTCCGTCTTTGCCGGCAACTATTTTGCCTGCGATATGATTGAAGCCGCTCATGGCCGTGCACCTGCTGTAGCTACGGCAGTCAAGCGCACCCATCCCAACGTCCCTGTATTCACCTATCAGGGCGACGGCGACCTGGCCTCCATTGGCGCGGCAGAAATCGTACATGCAGCTATGCGCGGCGAAAAATTCACGACTATTTTCATTAACAACGCCATTTACGGCATGACTGGCGGCCAGATGGCGCCGACGACCCTGATCGGCCAGAAAGCGACAACAGCTCCTCTGGGCCGGACCGTCGAACAGGCCGGCAAGCCCATGCGGGTAGCTGAAATGCTCTCCACCCTGGACGGCCTCGTCTATGCAGAACGGGTCTGCGTCGTCGATATTCCCCACCTGGTCAAGGCGAAAAAAGCTATTCAGAAAGCCTTTAAGCGGCAGATGAACGGCGACGGCTTTACGTTTATTGAAGTTCTGTGTGCCTGCCCGACGAACTGGGGCATGGACATTCATGAAGCGAATAAATGGCTCATGGAAAACATGGCAGCCTACTATCCTCTCGGCGTAATCAAAGATACGGAGGTGCAATAAGATGAAACACGAAATTATCCTCTCCGGTTTTGGCGGCCAGGGCGTTATGTCGATCGGTAAAAACCTGGTAGAAGCAGGCCTGGAAGAAGATCTGCAGGTTTCATGGGTACCGTCGTATGGCCCGGAAATGCGCGGCGGCACGGCAAACTGTACGGTCATTATCAGTGACGAACGCATTGGCTCGCCTCTGGTAGAACATCCGTCGGAAATCGTCGTCATGAACCGTGCGGCTCTGGCAAAATTCGGCCCCCAGGTACAGAAAGGCGGCACTATCTTCATTAACAGCAGCATTGTTCCTGATAAAGTAGACCGTGACGATGTGACTGTCCACTATGTGCCGTGCGACGATATTGCCCGCGAAATCGGCAACGCCAAAGTCAGCAATATGGTCATGCTCGGTGCCTACGTAGGCGCGACGAAAGTGCTGAAAGTAGAAACGATTGAAAACATGATTCATGAAATGTTTACGGGCAAGAAGGCAAAACTCGTGCCCCTGAATATGGATGCTCTGAAACGCGGCATTGCCAGCGTAGAAGGGTAACAGACCTTGCAGAAACTCCTTTTGCGGGTGTTTCCATACAGAAAAAGCAGGCCCCAGCGCCGCCTTTCGGACGGCGCTGGGGCCTGCGTATGTGTGTATATCAGTTTTCCCGGCACAACATCGTCTGGTACAGGGAATACAGATCGTCGTACTGCAGGGCAACGGGATTGTTGGACAGGCGCTGCAGGTTGACTGACCGGCTGAGCAGATCCAGATCCTGCTGGGAACGGAGTGTCGGCACAGGCAGATCCAGGGAGCGCATAAGGCTGCTCATGAAACGGGCCCCTTCTTCCGGCGAGGGCTGGCCCAGGAGTGCTGCCAGTTCCTGAAACGTCCTGGCCACGTAATCGGCACCGCGGGCATCAGCCGTCTGATCCAGATGGGTCAGCATATACGGCCAGAGCCGGGTAAGGCACAGGCTGGCAGCGTGACCGTGGGCAATGCCGTACAGGCCGGTCAGCTTGTAGCTCATGGCGTGGGCTGCTGTCGTCGTGGTCATGTTGATGGCCTTTCCGGCCAGATTGGCGGCGTGGAGCATGGCCCGGTTCCCTTCGACGGTGTCATTCAGATAGCCTTTATAGGCAGACAGGAAAGTCTCAATGGCTTCGCCGGCCAGTTTCTGGCTTTCCGGCGTAGCGCGGACGGACCAGTACGATTCGATGGCATGGCACAGGGCGTCGAGCATGGTAGCCTTGCGCTGGTACAGCGGCAGTCCGGACAGGAGCGTCGGATTGAGGACGACATAATCTGGCGTCAGACTTTCGTGAGCCACGGAATACTTCTTGCCTTCATAGTAGACGACGGCAAAATGGGTAGCTTCGCTGCCGGTCCCGGCAGTCGTCGGCACAGCCAGATGGGGGATGGAATTAGCCGTAATGGACTGCGTAATATACGGCGTATCTGCCGCCATGCCGTCAAAGGCTTTAATGCTTTTGGCCACGTCCATGGGACTGCCGCCGCCGACGGATACGAGCATGTCACAGTGCTGTTCCTGGAACAGATGGAGCCCTTTTACGACCGATTCGTACTTGGGATTCGGTTCGTAATCATGGAAGGGAACAGCCGTAATATCCCGGCTGTGGACGAGTTTGTCATAGGCCGGATTCTTCATAAAGGAATGGCCGCATACGAGGAGCGGGCGGCGGCAGCCGGCCTGCTGCACGGCACTCATAATGGAATCATATACAGGTAAGGCGGCTGCTTGCAGCATCGTCAAAACTCCTTTCAGTACGAAAACACAGAATTACTTATCATAGCGAACGGGAACGGCTACGTTCATTTCAGCCAGTACGTCTTTCATGGCAGCCCAGAAGCTCTTAATGTCATCGGGGTAAATGGCGCCGAGGGAGCACAGGCGGAACGTATGGAAATCGGATACCTTGCCGGGATAAATGGTAAATCCCTTATCATAGAGCAGATCGTGCATCTTTTCAAAGGTGAAATTCGGGTCGTCCGGGTACATCAGGGCCAGGACCAGACGGGACTGGTAATCCAGGTTAATGAGCGGCTTGAAGCCAAAGGTTTCTGCTCCCTTGACCAGTTCCTTCCATACGGCCTGATGGCGTTCCCATTTGCCCTGTTCCCCTTCGGCAAAATATTCTTTAATCCCCTGCAGGGCCGAGTAAATCGTCTGTACTGGCGGCGTGAAATGCATTTCTCCTTTGTCGCGGATAAAGCTATACTGCATGTATAGATTGGTGTAGTACGAACGGGTCGGATAATTCTTGGATTCTTCCATCAGGGCCGTGTTGCCGATGACGAAGGACAGGCCTGTCATGGCCATGATGCCTTTCTGAGCCGACGCCATAATGAAGTCCAGGTTGTCTTTTTCCAGGTCAATGGGGACCATGGCGTACGACGATGTCGTGTCGGCAATCATGGTGCAGCCGTGTTCATGAGCGGCCTTGCCGATAGCGCGGATCGGGTTCAGCACGCCTGTCCCCGTTTCGTGATGGCAGCAGTAGACGACGGCAATATCGTGATTCGTATCAGCATCGAGAACTTCTTTGACTTTGGCTACGTCAATCGGTTCCGTATAGGAGAATTTCAGGTCAACATGGTCGATATGATAGTAGCGGCAGACGTCGGCAGCCCGGCTGGAATAGGAGCCATTGTCGAGAACGAGGATTTTCTTGCCTGCCGGTACGAGGGAATTGACGCATACGTCGATGTTCAGCGTGCCGGAGCCGCAGAACAATACAGCTGTGTATTTGTTCAGGTCGCCGTGAGCGATTTTGACCAGCGATTCGCCCAGTTCTTTCATAATATGGCCAAATTCTTTTTCCCGCGGGCAAATATCGGGAACGACCTGGGCGTATTTTACGGTATCCGTCGTCGTGGCGGGACCGGGATTGAGCAGAATATTGCGTTTGATTTTGGGAAGTGTGGAAATGTCTAACATAATTTGAAATCCTCCTTAACAGTACGTGATACTTACATTACTTTTTTCGCGTCGTCCAAGACTGCCGGTTCAGCAGCAGCGGCGCGTTTTGTATTTCTGGCTGCAGCAACCGCGAGGATTGCCATAGCGACGCAGACGAAGGTAATAGCGGCGAAGAGCATGTTCCAGTTGCCGCCGCCGAGGAAAAGTCCGAAGACAATGGCCTGTACGGCAGCGCCCAGATAGGCGGCGAAGTCGAGAATGCCGCTGGCCGTGCCAGACAGCTGGCGGCCGCCGATATCGATGGCAAAGGGCCATACGAGGCCGTTAATGGCATAGAGGAAGAAGCCGGCCGTAAACAGCAGGACATCGATGAGCAGCATGGTCTGAGAGAACATGAACAGCAGGATGCACAGACCGCCGACGACGGCGCAGAGCAGTACAGCCGGCAGCCGGTCGTGACGGCAGTATTTGTCACTCAGCGCCGGAATGACCAGCGTGCCGGCGCCCATGCCGATGGACAGGAGCAGTCCTTCAATAAGGCCGTCTTTAATATCCATGCCCATCGTATTGGTGAAGTACAGGGGAATCCAGTTGAGCAGGCCGTACCGGGCAATACTGCTCAGGGCGATGATGACCAGCCAGATATCGAACTTCCATTTTTTCAGTAAATACAGGTAGGGATAGAGTTTGCTTTTTCCCTGCAAATCGGCCTGGAGCTTTAATTCTGACGATACATTGACGGCGTCGTCGACATAGGCAGGAAGGCCGACGTTCTGGGGACTTGCCTTGACGGCCAGGCCGTAGATGACGGCAATGACGACGGCAATGAGGCCGGGATAGAGGAAGGCAGCCCGCCAGCCTTCCTGGGGCATAACGGCGAAGACGACCATGACGACGCCCATGCAGACGGCCTGGCCAAATCCGGCAAAGCCGTTGGCAAAGCCGGCAGCAAAGCCGCGGCGCTGACTGGGCCACCATTTCGACAGGAGCGACATGCCCGGTGCCCAGGCCATGGACTGGAAGTA
>NZ_CATWFF010000113.1 GCF_958350005.1 uncultured Megasphaera sp.
CATATGCCGGTCGCCCACAGGCCGTTGTCCGTCTGCAGCAGAATCTACCCTGTCTTTCTGTCCGGAATGTCAGAAAGTGTTGCGAATCAGCTGCTTGTCTGCCTGCAGGCCGGCCAGACGGCCTATGGACTCCCTGTGATACCGTATGTCTCAGGCTCAGGCGACGTATACCCCAGGTCGGGATGCGATGGCCCTTCTGACCGTTCCGCGTAAGGGCTTATGCATTCGCTTACGCGCAATGGGTACCGTTTCAGCAGGGCGCATACACAGGGATTGTCCCGGGCGGACGGTCAAAGGGCTGTCGCTTCCCGGCCCCCTGGTATGATGGGGAAATCCACGGCCTGTGGGCGACCGGTATGATGGAGATATTCCTTTTCCGGCCTGCCGCCTTCTGGCATATAGTATCTGTCTATTCGGCTCCTAGCGAGCCATCTCATATCTTGTATTCACGAAAGGAGGCCTTACTATGGCCAATCGAACACCTGTTGCATCAACACTCAAACTTTCCGTAACCGCCACAGTACTGTCGTGAAGTGTTCATGAAAGTGATGGATCAGGTAGAAAACTTTGAAGAACATACAGGGGGACTTCCAGGCAGCCATGCAGCATCCTGGCGTGCCAACTGTATATCCTCATACGGGCATGAAGGATAAACGGATGACTGCAGAAGATATCCGTTCATATGGAAAATCTTACTCCCCATTACACCTTGATGGAGGAGCTCGTACTTCGTATACTGAAGATGAAAAAGGCATTACACCGACAAACGGTTAGTGCCCTAAAATAGTTGGATTTAGCCGCCTAAGTTTGAAGTGGACCCCTTTTGTTAGACAAAAATTCTAACGAAAGGGGTTTATTTTTGTACATACAGACAAAAGAGCGAAATCTATGTTATCATGTACTATATAGGCAAATTGACAGAAATGAGGAGTGATCAAATGGGAATTCGTAAGAAAATGGCATCATCCCTTAGCGTCGCTGTGTTGGCTGCGTCAGTGGCACTGGCGGCTGGTCCGGAGCTGCAGGTGCCTGTCAGTCCGGATAGTTCACAGCTGGCCCCTGTGCCGGCTAAAGCGCGGAAGACGATTGTACCGGCCTATCAGCAGCAGACGCTGCAGCATACACAGTATGGATTGGTTCAGGGGATGCGGGACGGCCAGACTCTGATCTGGAAAGGCGTTCCCTATGGAACGGCACAGCGGTGGAAAGGGCCGAAGAATCCGCCTGGCTGGGATGGTATCAGAGATGCGACGAAGACTGGGCCGGCAGCGATACAGCAGACGGCAAAGGGATATACAGGTGCAGAAGACTGCCTGAATCTCGACATATACCGCCCGGATACGGCAGAAACGAATCTACCTGTTCTCTTTTTCGTTCATGGCGGCAATAACCAGTCTGGCGATGCAGAACAGGTAAATCTGCAGCAATTTGCCGCGAAGGCCAATGTCGTAGCAATCAGCGCCAACTTTCGGCTGGGTGCCCTTGGATTTAATCCGTTGGCAGCGCTGAAACACGGCACAGCAGAAGAAAATTCCGGCAATTATACGCTGTTGGATATCCTGCAGGGCCTGGACTGGACGAAAGAGAATATTCACAGTTTTGGCGGCAATCCCGATAATATTACAGTGGCCGGTTTTTCTTCGGGCGGCCGTGATGTCATGGCACTGCTGATTTCTCCGGAAGCAAAGGGCAAGTTCCAGAAAGCCATTTCCTTTAGTGGAGGCATGACGACGGCGGATACGGCAGATTCACAGCAGATTTTTGCGGACCATCTGGCACCTTGTGTCGTAGCTGACGGCATCAAGGCGACGGAAGAGGAGGCAAAGACGTGGCTGCTCCAGGATTCTCCGGACGTGGCCGCATATTTGCAAAGCATTTCGGCAGAACGACTGGCTAGTGCATTTGGTCGGGCCTTTATCCGCATGAAAGGGTTTCCCCATTTGTATACGGACGGCGTCGTCCTGGCCAAAGACGGATTTCAGACGACAGCATACAACCAGGTGCCGCTGATCATGGTCAGTGGGACGAATGAATTTTCCATTTATGCTGGCAGCGATCCTTATTTCAAAGATGCTGTAGTGGACCGGACGGTGTTTACAGATGGACAGAAAAAGAAGGAATTTCTTTTTGCCCGAAACTATGGCAGCAGGCTGTATGAGTGGTTTAACAACGAAGCATCGGCAGTACAGATGAGTCCGCACTATGGGACGGCGCCGATATATACGCTGGCTATTGCCTATGGGGAAAATCCGGAGATTGTTGGGGAACAGAAAGCACTCCTGTCCGGGTCCGTCCATGGCATCTGGATTCCTTTTGTTACCGGGTATACGACGGCGACGACGAAAGGGTATCCGGCCGGTTCCTTCGATAACGCCGGGGCCCTGGCTCTGACGGATACGATACAGCAGTACATCGGCAATTTTATGCGCAGCGGCAATCCTAACGGCAAAGGGCTGCCAGAATGGAAACCCTGGTCTCCCAATGCCGAGGGAGCATCGCAGCTTGTGGTCAATGCAGACCGGACAAGGGCCTGGTACACGCAGACGTACGGCCACCAGACGGGTGATACGATCCTGAAAGAACTGGAGCAGGATACGACGCTGGAGCCCCAGGCTAAGGAGTACATCATTCGTCATGTCCTGAATGGCCGCTGGTTCAGCAGGGAGCTGGATGCGCATTTCCATACTAATCAGACAACGTAAAGCGAGTAAGGCTAAAAGGAAGCTGACCGTTTGCGCGGCAGCTTCCTTAGCTGCAGTTTAATTTATTACTGCAAGACGTTCCGCCTAAAAAGCCGTGGCTGACATGACGAAAAGGGAGCGCTGGCTGCAATAGAATATAGATTGATAATCACTCTTTTGTGCCATATCCGGATATACAAAAGGGTGATTTTCTTTATCTGCAGGCATATTCTCGCCATGAATGGCAGTTTTTTCAGCTGCAGCTGACGAGGTCAGTAAAAATTTAATTTCCCTCCTATCTCCTTTTCAGCAGATTTTAATCTCCTTCTGTCATACTGGACGTATGCGGGGAGAACGGCGGACAGACGCCGTGATGCGCTGGCGCAGATGTACGGTATCAGGTGTATGGCTGTCCTGGCACAGCCGAATTTGGCCAGCATATTGTCGAGAGAATAGAATCTTAGTATAATTACCATAAGGAAGGGTGAAGCGTCCATGTCTGTAACCGAACGAACTGCAGCGGAGCAGCAGGAAAAACGTCATCAGCGGGCCTTGCATATTATTAAGCGATGGCGGCTGATGGATGATGAATTCATGAAACGCTGCTTTAAGGATAACATACCTGCTGTAGCATGTATTCTGCGTATTATTATGGAAAAAGCGGACTTGGAGGTCGTGTCTGTACAAATTGAAGACACCATTCCGAATCTTTCTGGGCACGGTATACGGATGGACGTCCATGCAACAGACGCAGCAGGAACAGAATACGATATTGAAGTCCAGCGTGCCGATAAAGGAGCAGGAACGAAACGGGCCCGTTTTAACAGCAGTCTGATCGATCTTAACAGCCTGAAAAAGGGAAGCGACTATGAGGCGCTGCCGGAAAGCTATGTCATATTCATTACGGAAAAGGATATTTGGAAGCATGGGCTGCCGCGATATCATATTAACCGAATGATAGAAGAACTGCAGCAGCGGTTTGATGACGGAGCGCATATTATCTACGTCAATGGCGAGTACCAGGGCAATGACGACATGGGCAGGCTGATGCATGATTTTCGCAGTGCAAAGGCAGAAGATATGGAATTGGCCCTTTTAAAAGAAACGGTAAGCCGGTATAAGAACAACCCCGAGGAGGTGGCTGTCATGTGTGAAGAACTTGAAAAATGGAGTCTGGAAGAACGCCAGGAAGGTCGTATGGAAGGGCATAGAGAGGGACTGCAGGAAGGTCGTGCTGAAGGAGAGAGCCGTCTGACGACGCTGCTGAAGGTCCTGAAGGCAGAGGGCCGTCTGCAGGATCTGGAACGGGCCATAGAGGATGAAAAGGCCAGAGAAAAGCTGTACCAGGAATATCATATGGAATGACAGGGGGAGGGTAAAGTAGGTTGTATAACCAGCGTATGGTATAGGTGCTGCAGCTTACTGAGCAAATACTATGATTCGAAAAGCAGTACTAGAAGATTTACATTCGATTGAAGATACGTATAATGAACATTTTCAGTATGAACAGGAGCATACGGCGTTTACGGTATTCAAAAAAGGGGTATATCCAACGAAAGAGGGTGCAGAGCAGGCTATTGATAATGGCGCTTTGTACGTATATGAAGAACAGGGACGAATTGCGGGAAGCATCATCATGGATGCCGTTCAGCCCATAGAATATGCTGCTATGCCGTGGAGGGGAAATTTTTCTGCAGAAGAAATTCTGGTCATTCATCTTCTTCTGGTACGCCCGAGTATGTCCGGCAGAGGCATTGCGTCGTTATTGTTACAATTTGCAGCAGAATTGGCGCAAAAAAATCACAGGAAAGCACTGCGCCTGGATACAGGCGCTCAAAATATTCCTGCTGTGTCTTTGTATGAAAAGGACGGATTTGAAATTATTGCCAGGGCACCTAAGAAGGTTGGCGATGTCATTGCCCATGCAAATCATCTGTATCTTGAAAAGATATTGTAAGGTGAATTCGCACTGATTTTGTATATTTTTTGTCAAATCTCTTGACAAATGCATACCAAAAGAGTATCATTCAATTCAACATTGCAATGTAATTTGATTTGGTTCTTTGTTTTATGGATTTATTCATGTATAAGGGGATTTTTACAATGGGGTACTTAAAATATTCGACTATCATGTGTTGTTGCTGCCGGCGAATGTGCAGTAACAAGTGCTTCTGACAAGTAAGTAGTACACGAAGTTAATATTGCACACGCTATCATCCAGAGCAGCCGAGGGACTGGCCTTATGACGCTGCGGCAACCTCCCGTTAGGAACGGTGCCAATTCCAGCAGGATTATACCTGACAGATGAGTGACATGTTACGTGTCTCATTGCATTTTATGCGCCATCTGTACAGGTGGCGCTTTTTTTAGTGCCAGTGCGTATGACAAAATCAATAAGAGGTGTTTAATATGGCAACAGCAACGGAAACGGAAATAACGACACATCGTTCCAGCCTGCTTCGCAGTGAAGACTGGTGGGCTGTATGGCTGGGACTGTTTATCTTTGCTCTGGGCGCAGGGCGAATCTGGAATCTTGATATTCTCGGCTGGGTTACGAAATTCGGCGTATGGATCGATCCGACCACATCCATTGCGGCAAACTCCAAGAGTTTCGCCTGGCTCGGCGGCATTGGCTCGGTCATTGCGACCTATGTGTTTACCCTGGTCATTACATCTATTGGGGCTCATTTCATGGGCAACAAAGTCAAGAAATTTGCCCTTGGCTTTACGGTTATTTACTGGATTATGATTCTGACCAATATTCTGGGCAACTACGCCTACCTGGCAGCAACGCCGAATAAACGGGAAGCCTTCCACATTGGCTGGTCCCTGAGTCTCGGCGAACTGGGCTTCGTCTTCGCCCTCATTGCCGGCCTGATTATTGGCAACTTCTTCCCGAAAGTAACGAAGTTCCTGTCTGATGCAGCAAAGCCGGAATGGTACATCAAAACAGGGATTGTTATTCTGGGCATGAACATCGGCATTCAGACGATCAGCGCCATGAACCTGGCCAGCACGGTCATTATCCGCGGCATGTGCGCCGTCGTTGAAGCCTATCTGATTTACTGGCCTATTGTATACTTTATTGCCCGCAAGTTCTTTAAATTTACGCCGGAATGGGCAGCTCCCATGGCTTCCGGTATTTCCATCTGCGGCGTTGCAGCTGCTATTGCAACGGGCAGTGCTATTCGGGCCCGTCAGATTATTCCGACCATTCTGGCTTCGGTTATTATCGTATTCGTAGCTGTAGAATTGTTGATTCTGCCTTTTGCAGCGGCCTATTTCCTGCCCAGTGAACCCATGGTTGCCGGTTCGTGGCTCGGCCTGGTCGTCAAAAGTGACGGCGGTGCTGTCGCATCCGGTGCCATTGCCGATACGCTGATCCGCAACAATGCGCTCCAGCAGTTTGGCGTCAACTACCAGGAAGGATGGATTCTGATGGCTACGACGACATCTAAAGTCTTTATCGACGTCTTCATCGGCGTATGGTCCTTTATCCTGGCCATTGTATGGTCTGTATACCATCTCAACAGCCGCAGCGCAGCCGCCGCAGCCAGTGGCAGTGACAAGGTTTCCAAACGGGAAATCTGGGAACGGTTCCCTAAATTCATTATCGGCTTTGTCGCCGCTCTGGTTATCATCTTTTTGGCAGGCTATACGAATCCTGATATTGTCGCCAACGCCAAAGCCGGAGCCGGTCAGGCCAACCTCCTGCGGGCCATCTTCTTTGGTCTCTGCTTCTTCTCCATTGGCCTGGTTACGAATGTCCGCAAACTGTGGAATGCCGGTCTTGGCCGTGTCGTCGGCGTCTATGCCGTCGCACTCCTGGGCTTTATCATCTGGGTCGGCCTGTTCATTTCCTATATTTTCTATCATGGCATTGTTCCGCCAACCATTTAACCCTGTTGGCACACACGAAAGGAGATATGTCTTATGGCAACGAATACCATTACGTCATCTGCTTCGACAGCTGATGAATACTACTACAAACATACAAACGATCAGGTCAGCAAACAGACCAATCAGGCACAGATTGATCAGGATGCAGACGAATATTTTGAACTGCAGCCCATTGAAAAGAAGCTCTGCGCATACTCGCTGGGCCTGGGCATTGTCCTGATGATCATCTTCATCATTACCTTTGAAGTCCTGTAA
>NZ_CATWFF010000114.1 GCF_958350005.1 uncultured Megasphaera sp.
ATATATATGATTTGCAATGCGAAATATTAATGATGCGATCAAAACATATATATTCGGAGCGAATTAGAGCCATTGCGTTCACAATAATATACGTATATCCCTGAAAATATAAAAATATACGGGGGGGGGGGTATAATTTGTAATGGACTTATGCTGTTCAAAGAGCAGTATGACCATGCAAAGGGAAGGAGATTATATATGAACATTGATCATTTTATTTATTTTATTGAAACCGTGAAAAAACAGAGTTTTACAAAAGCTGCAGACTCACTGTTTATTAGTCAATCGACAATTAGTAAAGCTGTGCGGTCTCTGGAAAAGGCTTATGATACGGAATTAGTAGATAGAACAGCAAAAAAATTCAAACTTACATCAGCAGGAGAGATTTTTTATCACAGTGCTGTCAAAATTGTCTCCAATTATCAGGCAGAAACGGAAGTGCTATCCGTTCTTCTAAATAGCCGGCGTGGAACACTGACATTGGGTATTCCTCCTGTGACGATTACGATTGTTCATTCTATACTGCATCAGTACCAGGCTATGTATCCGGCTATTCACCTGCAAGTATCTGAATTGGGGGCTAAAACAGCTTACTCCCTAGCAAAAGCAGGGGCAGTAGATATCAGTATTTTAATACAGCCCTTTGTTGATACAGATTTTGTACAGATCCCATTTTTACATTCTGATGTTGTATGTGTTGTTTCTCCCAGTCACCGGCTGGCTAATTATGATACCATTTCATTCCAACAGTTATCGCAGGAATCCTTCTATATTTTAAATACGACATTCATGCTTCATGATGCCATTATTGATGCCTGCCATAAAGCTGGATTTTCTCCTCATATTGTACAGGAAAGTGGACAGTGGGATTTACTCGTCGAATCGGTATGTAGCAGCAATGGTGTTACCCTGCTGCCGCGACCAATTATTGAGAAATTTTGCACAAACAAAGTGGTTTCTATCGCCTTGTGTGACCCCATATTGCCTTGGGTACCGACAGTTGCGTATCATAAGGAGAAATTTATTTCTGCTCCCATGAAGCTTTTTTTGGACATGATTGAAAAAATAAAAGAGAGAAACGAGGCACAATAATGACGTAAATTCATGATATATGTGAAATCAACCCATTTTACTTCAATGCGATGAAATGCTACCATGAATGCATGAAACGCATTCCACTGAGAATGCATCGGCCATGGCTAAGTGCTTTGTTACTATGTTCTGTTTGTCACAAGTAAAAAGGAGTTGAGCATGTAGATGGATCTAAATGTTATCATCATTATCTTGAGCTTGGTAGGGCTCATTGCCTTTGCGTACCGGGGATTTTCCGTTATTATGATGGCCCCCATTATGGCTATTTTGGCGGCTACACTTTCCGGATTGGATATTATGCCCTCGTACACAGAATTATTTATGGGTAAGGCGGTTACGTATATTAAATCGTATTTCCCTGTATTTATGTTAGGTGCTATTTTCGGCAAGGTCATGGAAGAAACAGGGCTGGCCCGCAGTCTGGCCAGCGCTATTATCAATGGCCTGGGAAAAGAACCTCACAAAGCAGTTATTTCTGTCGTCTTGGCTGCATCTATACTGACGTATGGCGGCGTACTTCTGTTTGTCGTTGTATTTGCTGTCTACCCGTTTGCAGCCGCCTTGTTTAAGGAAGCTAATTATCCGAAACATTTTGTACCGGCAGTTATCGCTCTTGGTGCATTTACGGCGACTATGGACTGCTTGCCTGGAACTCCGCAGATTCAGAATATTATTCCTACTACCTATTTCGGAACCAACTTGTACGCTGGTCCTCTGGCTGGCCTGATTGGTGCGGCTATTATTTATGGCTGTGGTGGATATTACCTGGTACATCGCCTGAAAGCTGCTATTGCCCGCGGTGAAGGCTACGGTAATCATACGCTGAATGAACCGGAAATCGATCCTAATGCCCGGTTATTTTCCTGGAAAGTGGCCTGCCTGCCGCTGGTAGCCGTATTAGTCTTAAACTTCGTTATTACAGAATGTATTGTATGGAACCCGGATATTCTCGTTCCATTTCAGCATATGAAAGGCGTTCCTCTTGTTGCTGGCAAGGTGCAAAATGTAGCCAGCGTCTGGGCGTTAATCATTTCTCTGGTTACGGGCATTATCATTGCACTGGTTGTCGGATGGCGGGAAATTAAAACCGTTACGTCCATGACGAAAGTACTTAATGCCGGCGCTATTGGTTCACTGCTGGCCATTATGAATACGGCATCGGAAGTTGGCTACGGTAATGTTATTTCTCAGCTGCCTGGTTTTGCTGATGTAGCAAATTTCCTCATCAACATTCATGTTGGCGGCACGCCGCTCGTATCTGAAGCGGTAAGTGTTACGGTATTGGCCGGTATTACTGGTTCAGCATCTGGAGGCATGGCCATTGCTTTGGAATTGATGTCGCAGGACTGGTTGTCTTGGGCCCAATCTATTGGCATGGGGCCAGAAATCCTGCACCGTGTTGCCTCGATGGCTTCCGGCGGTTTGGATACATTGCCTCACAATGGCGCTGTTATTACCTTACTTGCCGTTTGTGGCATGACGCATCGTGAATCATATCGGGATATTTTTGCGATAACCCTGCTGAAAACGTTTGCTGTATTTGTTATTATTGCAATTTATACGCTTACGGGACTTCATTAAGAGAAAGGAGAATTTACAAACATGGCAATATGCATTTCTGCTGCAGAAGCGGCAAAAAAAATACCTGATAACGCCGTTCTTGCGACAAGCGGGTTTGTCGGCGGCTTAGTACCGGAGTCTATATTAAAGGCTATTCAGTCATCGTTTTTGGAAACAGGATCTCCACGGAATTTGGGACTTATCTTCGCTGCTGGTCAGGGAGATGGTGGTGAATTAGGATTAAATCACTTAGGTGAAGAAGGGCTGTTGCGTTTTGTCATTGGCGGCCATTTTAATCTGTCGCCCCGCATCGGCAAGTTGATTATGGAAAATAAAATCGAAGCCTATAACTTACCGCAGGGAACGATTTCCCAGTGGTTCCGTGATATTGCCGGACGCCGTCCAGGCACGATAACAAAAGTAGGGCTGCGGACTTTTGTAGATCCCCGTTTGGAAGGTGGCCGTATCAACACTAAAACAACAAAGGATATTGTACAGGTTCTGGAGTTGGATGGAGAAGAATGGTTGTGGTATAAACCACATCATTTGGATGTAGCTATTATTCGCGGAACGACGGCTGATGAAGATGGCAATATCACAATGGATGAAGAAATTGGAACTGGCGAAGCTTTGGCCATTGCTGAAGCTGCACGGGCTTGCGGCGGAATCGTCATTGCTCAGGTAAAAAAATTTGCAAAGCAAGATTCACTGGATCCTAAAGATGTAAAGGTTCCTGGTGTGCTTGTAGATTATATTGTTCCCTGCCAGGATCCGGATACAGATCATCGCATGACTTGGGAATTTGCTTATAATCCAGCTTTTAACGGCGATTTGAAAGTCTCTTTAGGATCGCTGGCACCACTGCCATTGAATAATCGTAAAATCATTGCTCGTCGCTGTGCTATGGAACTTATTCCTGATGCTGTCGTCAATTTGGGGATTGGTATGCCCGAAGGCGTATCGGCTGTAGCTGCTGAAGAAGGTATAAAAGGAATGGTCCTGACGACTGAAGCCGGAACGATTGGCGGTGTTCCTGCCGGTGGCAGCAGCTTTGGCGCGGCGACCAATGCTGCCTCGATTCTCGATCAACCTTACCAGTTTGATTTTTATGATGGAGGCGGTGTAGATCTGGCTATTTTGGGGCTGGCTGAAGCTGATGCAGAAGGTAATATTAACGTTAGCAAGTTCCATGGTCGCGTAGCTGGATGCGGTGGCTTCATCAATATTACGCAGAACTCCAAGAAAGTAATTTACTGCGGTACCTTTACAGCTGGTGGTTTGAAAGAAGAGGTACGAGATGGCAAGCTCGTTATTACGCAGGAAGGGAAGAATAAAAAATTCCTGTCTCATGTAGAACAGGTTACCTTCAGCGGCAGTTATGCTAACTCCATAGGACAGCCTGTATTATATGTTACAGAACGAGCCTTTTTAAACTGACTGCAGATGGCATGGAATTAATTGAAATTGCCCCTGGCATTGATTTGGAAAAAGATATTTTGGCTCATATGGATTTCCGGCCGATTATACGAGATGTTAAGGAAATGGATGCTCGTATTTTCGCCAGCGACCCAATGGGACTGAATATATAAGTAACTGGGAAAGGAGATGAAAACATGGCAAGAGATATTGCGTATGACGACATTCATGTCGGCGATTCTGCCTCTCTTTCCAAGACGATTTCTGAATATGATGTGTATGCCTTTGCCGGCGTTACAGGAGATTTTAATCCTGTACACATTAATGCAGAATTTGCCAAGGATTCAATGTTTCAGCAGCGGATCGCCCACGGCATGTTGTCAGCTGGCCTGATTTCCGCCGTACTGGGTACGGAATTACCGGGAATTAATACGATTTACATGAATCAGTCTCTGAGCTTTTTAGCTCCCGTACTTTATGGAGACACGCTGACTGCTACTGTGGAATGCAAGGAAAAAGACGATGCCAAACATCGCATTATCTTTAAGACAACCGTGACAAATCAGCACGGTAAGATCGTGACTGACGGCGAAGCCCGAGTCATGAAAAAGTAAGGTTCCCCGCTTTGGTGAGCCGGAACTGTATAGACGGCATAATGGCACTGCTTACAATCTTCCTTTTTGCCGTCTGGAACTGCATCACATGCCAATAAAACCCAATACGTGCTTACAACAATCCCCCGTTACATCCGGCAACCCACTGCCGAGTTTGATGTAACGGGGGATTTGTTTTGCATGCATGACCTTTATTGGGGGTGTCTATCCATCTGTCCCGGAGCCATAAAAAAGCTATGACCTAAGGAAGACGATCGTATCTGTTCCTTCGGTCATAGCCGGGTAATGCATCGTTTGCTTTTAGCTGTCAATGGTGGTTATGCATGGGAAGTTTTCTGTATGCGCTGGAAAAGGACGTGGTAGCAATGGGCCGACAAGGGAACGGGAAGCTGCAGTTCTGCTGCTTTGCGGACGAGATAGCCGCTGAATGTATCCAGTTCGCTTTGATGGCCCTGTTCCAGGTCACGGGCTAGTGAACTGGTCACATTTTTATCATCCTGCTTGAGAATGCGGTCTACCATCGTGTCTACAAGTGTGTCAGACAGGTGAACCCCCAGGGCCTTGCCGACCGTATACGCTTCCTGAAGGAGCTGGCGGAATTCTTCACGGCGCTGGGGATTATCGACTACTTCACCGATCGTGCAGTCGTAATAGGCTGTCATGACGTTGTATGCACAGTTCAGAATGTATTTATTCCAGATTTCCTGTGTAATGTCATCGGTCTTGCGCGTTGTCAGGCCGGGATGATTGAGGACTTCATAAGCCTGCTGTGCAGCAGCTTCATCAGCAGAACCGAGAAAAATGCGGGCAAAATGGCCGTACTGGCCGATAGAGAAATCCTGGTTATAGGCAGATGTAATATAAATGCATGAATCGACGAGACGACCGTGGGGAAGGATGCGCCGTGCTGTTTCCATGTGATCGACGCCGTTGAGGATGAGGACGACGATGGTGTGTGTGTCTATGCAGGGGAGCGCTGCCGTCAGTGCGTCGGCGAGAGAATAGTTTTTGACGCAGACGAAAATCATATCCTGAATGCCGGCACTGGCCGGAGTATCTGTTACAGCTGGATGAAATACGTGTTCACCGAAAAAATCGCTGTGCAGTACCAGACCGTGTTCCTGAATCGATTCTTTTCGTTTCCTGCGGGCTACGACGGTAACGTTGTCATAGTTTGCACATAAAATGGATGCTATATAACCGCCAACGCCGCCAATTCCTGTTACCATGAGTTTCATTGTTTCCTGCCTTCTTTCTGATAGAATCATGCCGATACATATACGTATGACATTATAGGATATGCTGCAATATATACTGCGTTCTATAAATTATATAGCAAAACAGCCGATTTGTCTTCCTGTATCCAGGACAGCTCAAGTGCTGTGCCAGTGACCTAGGAACGTAAGGGGATGATGGTGGCCGGAGAATGCAAAAAAAAGAGGATACCTCATAGCGAGATATCCTCAGAACTGTTATTGTACGTCCTGTTTTGGCAGGTGAGCCAGGCGGCTCGTGTTGATAAATACTTGTTTGATTTGTTTGAACAGAACCGTATCGATAGCAATTTCTTTCTTCTGGCCATCGGGAGTATAGGCGTTCTGTAATGACGCATCCAGTTTGAACTGATTATCCCGCTTATTGGCGTGCAGGGCGGCATCGTATTCGTTGATTTGACGAATGATGCGGTTTTGTTCAAAATCCATGGCAGTTAATGGATTGGCATAGGTTTCAACATAGAGTTTGCAGGAAATATTTTCGATGCTGTTCGGATAATCGCGGGTCTGCATGGCCTGAATAGAATCCATATCGACATAGACGATGCCGTCTGGCTGTGTGCTGACAACGCGGTACCGTGCCGGATTCTGGAGCAGTGTTGCCGAATCCATAGCGCTGGCACTCATTGCGCCAACCAGTCCCATGCATAAAACTGCACACAAAGCAGCTAATTTTTTCATCATACATCACAATCCTTTCTCATAAGGGAATGTCTGCATTATATCACGATATCGGGTCTACAGGCTATGAAATCGGCCAATCTGTGAGGAAACTGTAACGAAAAGGAGATTACCGCCCCTGAGGTTTTGGATTCGTTATATCTATTAGTAATATCTGCTGGGATAGAAAATTCGATTAATAATTATAT
>NZ_CATWFF010000115.1 GCF_958350005.1 uncultured Megasphaera sp.
ATATGCAATGAATCATAATGTACTGCGAGAGGACGTGAGAATTTGGGCACGTATGGTGAATCCAGAATTGGTTTAGTGCGCAAAGTCAACGAAGATTCTTTTTATATTAGTTCTGACCATGACGTACTTGCCGTCGCCGACGGCATGGGCGGCTACGTAGGCGGCGAAATAGCCAGCCGGACCGCAGTAGAAGCCATTGCGTATTATTTCAGAAATTTTACATTTGCTGCGCCGGTGCAGCTGGAAAAGGCGATACAGTACGCCAACTCCAGCATCCTCAGCAAAGTGCATATTGATCCGTCCCTGCAGGGGATGGGAACGACTATTTCCCTGGTCACGCTGGTCAGGGGGATGGCTTTCTGGGGCCATGTAGGCGACAGCCGCATCTATGCCTGCCGCGGCGATGAAATGAAGCAGATTACCGTAGACCATACGATCGTGCAGGTCCTGCTGGAAAAAGGAAAAATTACGGCCGCTGAGGTGGCAACGCACCCGCAGCGTCATGTGCTGACACGCGCCGCAGGTGTTGACGAAACGCTTCTCGTCGACAGCGGCGCCTTTCCTGTGCAGAAGGGCGATCGCATTTTAATCTGTTCCGATGGATTGACGTCCTTCATTGATCCTGAGCTTCTGCGGCAGTCTGTCTGCGATTACAGCCGCAGCGAACGGGATATTGTCAATGAGCTCTTCCGCCATGTATATGAAAATGGTGCCAAAGACAATATTACGGCAATTTTAACGACAATATAATCGGGATTACTACTATGAAAGTGGTGGAAAATCTAAAAATGATTGGTCATATCTTAGATAACAGATATAAGATATTGGAAAAAGTTGGCGAAGGCGGCATGGCCAGCGTATATAAGGCGCAGGATATCCTGCTGGACCGCATTGTAGCAGTAAAAATACTTCATGCCAAATACGGCGGCGATCATGATTTCGTCGTTCGGTTTCGTCAGGAAGCTCAGGCTGCAGCCAAGTTATCGCACCCCAATATTGTAAATATATACGACGTCGGCTTTGATGAGAATGTGCATTATATCGTCATGGAATATGTCCGCGGCGAAACGCTGAAGGAATACATCGAAAAGCACGGACATCTTCCTATCAACACGTCTATTCAGATTACCTTTGACATTGGCGAAGCCCTGGAAAATGCCCATAAAAACGGCATCGTCCACTGCGATATTAAGCCCCATAATATTCTCGTCACCGAAACGGGACGGATTAAAGTCGCCGATTTCGGCATTGCCAGGGCCATTAATTCCGGCCTCAGCGACACCAATGACCATGCCGTCATGGGGTCTGTTCATTATTTTTCGCCGGAACAGGCCAGCGGCGGTCCTATTGACGAACGGACGGATATTTATTCCCTCGGCGTCGTCATGTATGAAATGATGACCGGCGTCGTTCCCTTTGAAGGCGATACGGCTATCAGCGTGGCCCTGCAGCACGTGCAGGATGATATACCTCTGCCGACAAAGTACAACCGCCGTATTCCGCGGCTCGTCGAACAGTGCATCCTGAAAGCCATGGCGAAAAATCCGGATGACCGGTTTCAGTCTATTGCCGAAATGATGTCGGAACTGCGCCTGTCCCAGGGCTTCGTCAATACGAACAAGGGAGCCATGCCGATTATTAAAAATAATTTCGGCACGACCAAGCTGCCGCCTGTACAGGATACGAAACCGCATGAAGCCAAAAAGAGCCGCATTGGAAAACTGCTGGACTCCATCAGCAGTCATTCTCAGAAGTCCATTCTTATTGCCATGTTTGGCGTGTTTATGGCTGCCTTTGCGTGGGCCTTTTTCTCCTTCGGCAATTTCTGGAGTACAGAAAACATTACCGTCCCCGATGTAACGGGCAAGCAGGTGGAAATTGCCAGGGAAATTCTGACAGACAAGCACCTGGCCGTATCGGTCAAAGAGGTGGAAAGCAGTGACGTGCCTGTCGGGGAGGTCATGGCGCAGACACCTGGCGGCGGTGCCGTCGTGAAGGAGAACCGGACTATTTATCTGACTGTCAGCAAGGGCAATCAGGGCGAAGAAGTCCTCGTTCCGGATCTGCGGGACCTGACGCTGGATGAAGCGAAGAAGAAGCTCAAGGAAATAGGGCTGAAAATCGGCTCCGTCCATTATGCGGAAAGCAGCGAATATGAAGAAGGCAAGATTATACGGCAAAGCCCGGCTTCGCCGCACAAGGTTAAGAAGGGAACGGCTGTCGATGTCACCGTATGCCGTAAATCGTCGGCTGCTGCCAAGGAAGAAGTACAGCGGGAAGCACCGAATACCAGCGGCATGACACTGGATGCAGCTGTGAAGGCTCTGGAAAGTGCCGGTTATTCTGTAGGCAATGTAACCAATCTGGATGCCTCCAAGGACAACAGCCAGGCCAAGGTAACGGGACAGAACATCCGCGACGGCAACGTAGCTGATCTTACTGTCGAATACGGCGCTGCAGCAGCCGGTTCCGCCGGCGACGGCAGTGCCAACAATCAGGAACCGGCCGGTACGCCGCACTACGGTACGGTCAATATCAGCGTTCCTTCCGGCGCGTCAAGCCAGCACGTGCAGATCGTCGTCAGCGATGACAACGGCACCCGTGTCGTATACGACAAAAATCAGTCCGGCGGCGACAGCATTACCAAGAATGTCAACGGCATTGGCCGGACGCGGGTAAAAGTATATATCAATAATTCACTGGTTCAGGACCAGTATCTGTAACGCAGGAGACATATGACAACAGGTCGGGTAATTAAAAATTATAATGGATTTTACTATGTAGATGTTGGGGAACCACAGCTTGTGGAATGCCGCCGCCGCGGCAAGATAAAGGAAAAAATCCTTGTCGGCGACGAGCTGGAGATTCAGCTTCTGGGTGATGACAAAGGCGTCATTGAGCAGGTCCTGCCGCGGCGCACCATGCTCCGGCGGCCGGCTATTGCCAATATTGATCAGCTCTTTGTCATCATGGCCGCCCAGTCGCCGGATCCCAGCCAGTTCCTCATGGACAAGATGCTCATGACCTGTGAATACGGCGGCATTCATCCGTCGCTGTGCATCAATAAGTGCGATCTAAACCGGCCGCGGGCAGAGGAGCTGAAGGCCTTTTATGAAACCTGCGGCTATGCGGTCTATCTCGTATCGGCCAGGGAGAACTGCGGCATCGATACCCTTCGCGCTCTGCTTCCAGGCAAGGTGACTGCCTTTGCCGGACCGTCAGGCGTAGGGAAATCGAGCCTTCTTTCGCAGCTCCTTCACCGCGACGACCTGTCTGTCGGCGCCGTGTCGGCCAAGATCCGGCGGGGCCGCCATACGACGCGCCATTCGGAAATCATGAAAGTCGAGGACCATACGTATGTCGTGGATACGCCAGGGTTCAGCGCCCTGGACTTCGATCATCTGGAAGCACGGGATATTCTGGCACTGCTGCCGGATATGGCTCCCTATGGGGGACGCTGCCGCTTTTCGTCGTGCCTGCACCGCACCGAGCCGGGATGCCTGGTCAAAGAGGCCGTGCAGGAAGGCAAGATTCAGCCGGAACGATATGAAACGTACTGCAAAATAGTAGATTCTATACAGGAAAGGAAACGATACGTATGAGCATGATTGGACCGTCGATTTTATCGGCAGATTTTTCACGGTTAGCAGAAGAAATACAGGATGTTACGCAAAAGGGAGCAGACTATATCCATCTGGATCTGATGGACGGTCATTTCGTGCCGAATCTGACCTTTGGCGTACCTGTCATTGCGGCGCTGCGCAAAACGACAGCCCTTCCTTTTGATGCCCATCTTATGGTGGAACATCCGGAAACGTACATCGACGGCCTGGCCAAAGCCGGCGTCCAGTATGTCACGGTGCATCAGGAAGCCTGCGTCCATCTGGACCGGGTGCTGCAGCAAATCCGGGAAGCCGGCATGAAAGGCGGCGTGGCTCTGAATCCAGCTACGCCCGTGTCGACCTTGTCCTGCGTAGCCGGTCAGCTGGACATGATCCTCATTATGAGCGTCAATCCCGGTTTTGGAGGGCAGAAGTTTATTCCCTATGCGCTGCAGAAAATTGCCGATGCTAAAGAGCTCCTGCAGCAGGCCGGCAATACGGAAGCGGTCATCGAAGTAGACGGCGGCGTCAATGCCAGGACTGCAGACGCTGTGAAAAAAGCAGGCGCCACATGGCTCGTTGCCGGCAGTGCCGTATTCGGCGCAGCAGACCGGCAGGCAGCGATTGCGGCCTTAAAGTAAGGCTTGTAATTATTCCTTTCCTGTGATAAAATCATACGTGGAAATACTGTAAATCATAGTCTTTGGGGCAAGGTGAGAAAGCGTGAGCTTTCAATTCCTGACCGGCGGTAACAGTCCGCTAGCCTTGCAGCTGCAAGGTTGAACCGATGCAATTTCGGTACCGACAGTACAGTCTGGATGGGAAAAGACGGACGATGCGCTGTTATTGTGTTTGCGTGCGTGTAAAGGCTATGGAATGTGCCATAGCCTTTTTATTTTTGCAGTACTACATCTGTCTGGAAAGGAAGTAATAGGGTGGAACCGATAGAGTATATGAAAAAGGCCCTGGAGCTGGCAAAGCTGGCATTAGGATATACGTCGCCCAATCCTGCCGTAGGCTGTGTCATTGTCAAAGACGGAGAGATTGTCGGCCAGGGGTATCACCAGAAAGCCGGGACGCCTCATGCTGAAGTCTGGGCACTGCGGGAAGCAGGCGACCGGGCCAAAGGCGCCACGGTCTACGTGACGCTGGAGCCGTGCGCCCATTATGGCCGGACCCCGCCGTGTGCGCGGACCCTCGTGGAAAAGGGCGTAGGCAAAGTGGTCATGGCCATGCTGGACCCGAATCCGCTCGTAGCCGGCAAGGGCGCCGCCATTCTCCGCCAGGCCGGGATTCCCGTGGAAATTGGCCTGCTTTCCAAAGAAGCGGCTCAGCTGAATGAAGTATTTATCAAGAACATGATGGTCCACAAGCCCTTTATTGCGGTCAAGCTGGCCCAGAGCCTGGACGGGCGGATTGCATCCCGCACGGGCCATTCCCAGTGGATTACCAATGAATGGGCCCGGCGCCGCGGCCATTATCTGCGGTCCATTTATGACGGCATTCTGGTCGGCATTCAGACCGTTCTCACAGATAACCCGCTGCTGACCTGCCGGATTGAACGGGAGGCGCACGCAGAGCCCCATCAGCCGACGCGGATCGTCCTCGATTCGCAGGGGCGCATTCCCCTTCATGCCCTGGTGCTGACCGATAAGACGGCGCCGACTATCGTCGTCACAACGTCTCTGTGCTCCGTAGAGAAGATGCGGACCCTCAAGTCCATGGGCGTCACCGTCATTCTGGCTCCCCTGGACCCGCAGACGCGGCATGTCGATTTGCCGGCAGCCCTGGAACTGCTGGGACAGCAGGGAATACAGAGTATTCTCGTCGAAGGCGGCGGAACTGTACAGGGAAGTTTCTTTGACCAGAAGCTGGTAGATAAAATCTACGCATTTATAGGCAGCAAAGTTCTCGGCGGGACCGGTGCCCTGCCTTCGGTCGGCGGCCTGGGCGTCGATATGCTGGATGAATGCATGCCGCTGGTATACGATTCGGTCGTACTGCAGGATAATAATATCCTCATTACGGCATATAATGAAAACAGGGAGGGTGCTTATGTTCACTGGAATCATTGAGGAACTGGGAACGGTGACGCACCTGGATCGCCAGCCCGATTCCATTCAGCTTACGATTCAGGCAGAAAAAGTACTGGAAGGAACCCAGCTGGGGGACAGTATTGCCGTAAACGGCGTCTGCCTGACCGTGACAGCCATGACGGACTCGTCCTTTACGGCTGACGTCATGCATGAAACGATGCGGCGGTCTTCCCTGAAAGATCTGCGGACCGGCGCTTCGGTCAATCTGGAACGGGCCATGGCCCTGGGAGGCCGTCTGGGCGGTCATATTGTCAGCGGCCACGTCGACGGCATGGGCCATATTTCCCGCATTGCCACCGACGGCATTGCCCGGGTTATTACCATTTCCATTCCCAAAGAGATGGAGCCCTTTATTGTGGAAAAAGGGTCTATTGCTATTGACGGCATCAGCCTGACTGTTGTCTCTGTCGGCAGCAGCCAGTTTTCCGTTTCCATTATCCCTCATACCATGAGTCATACGACGCTGCTGGACAAGCATCCCGGCGCCGCCGTCAATCTGGAAACGGATATTATCGGCAAGTATGTTCACAGTTTTACCGTCGGTTCCGGTGCCGGCAGCAAGTCTTCCGGACTGACCATGGAAACGTTATTGCAGCATGGTTTTTAATATATTTCAGAATAGGAGCGTGCAACTACAATGGCACATATTAAAGAAGGTCAACTGATTGGTTCTGGTTCCAAGTTTGGTATTGTCGTAGCCAGGTTTAACGAATTTATCTGCAGCAAACTGCTGAGCGGCGCCTACGACGCTCTCCATCGTCACGGCGTCAGCGACGATGACATTACTGTATCGTGGGTGCCGGGAGCTTTTGAAATCCCCCTGATTGCCCAGAAAATGGCCGAATCTGGCAAGTATGACGCTGTCATCTGCCTCGGTGCCGTCATCCGCGGCGCTACGAGCCACTACGACCTGGTCTGCAACGAAGCTGCTAAGGGCATTGCCCAGGCTTCGCTGAAAACAGGGGTGCCCATCATGTTTGGCGTCATTACGACGGAAAATATTGAACAGGCTGTCGAACGGGCCGGCACAAAAGCAGGCAACAAAGGCTTTGATGTAGCTGTCAGTGCTATTGAAATGGTAAATCTCATTAAAGAATTATAAGCAGGGAAGATTTATAT
>NZ_CATWFF010000116.1 GCF_958350005.1 uncultured Megasphaera sp.
AATGGAAACTATTCCATTATACTGCAATCTCCTGAAAATTGATAGTATTTGCAGGAGATTGTTCTTGATGAAAGGTTCCGGGACTTATATAATATAAGATATTATTTGAAGAAGAAGGAATCCCTATGATTTTATACCTTGCCCGGCGTCTCCTTGGCGCCGCTGCCGTGTTGTGGATCGTCATTACCCTTACCTTCGGCCTTATGCATGCCATTCCCGGCGGGCCTTTTACGCAGGAAAAGAAGCTGCCTCCTGCCGTCATGGCCACGGTGGAAGAGCGGTATCATCTGAATGATCCCCTGTGGACGCAGTATGTCGATTATGTCCGTCATGCTGCCGTCCTGGACCTGGGGCCGTCGTACAAGTACCCCGGCAAGACGGTCAATGATATTATTGCCGAAACCTTTCCCGTATCGGCTGAGCTGGGCCTTATCAGCCTGTGCCTGGCCGTAGGCTGCGGCGTACTGTTCGGCCTGGCTGCGGCGTGGTATAAAAATGGCGCCGTTGATTATGCCCTCATGATTGTGGCTACGTTGGGCGTATCTGTGCCGGGATTTATTGCCGCTGCCGTGCTGATCCAGCTGTTTGCCTTTACGTGGCCCGTCCTGCCGGCGGCTATGTGGAAAGGGCCGGCTTATGTAGTTCTGCCGGCGCTGGCTCTGGCGCTGCAGCCCATGGCCTTCGTCATGCGCCTGACCCGGTCCAGCGTCCTCGATGCGCTGGGGCAGGATTATATCCGCACTGCCCGGTCCCGCGGCGTCAGTACAGGGCGGATTTTGTTTCACCATGCCCTGCGCAATGCCCTCCTGCCTGTAGTCAGCTATTTGGGGCCCATGGCAGCGGCCTTGCTGACAGGCAGTTTTATTATTGAATCTATTTTTGCCATTCCCGGTCTGGGCCGCCATTTTGTGACCAGTATTTATAACCGCGACTACACGGTTATTCTGGGGATTACTATTTTTTACAGCTTTCTCATTATGCTGATGAATTTGCTCGTCGATCTGATATATCCGCTCCTGGATCCGCGGATTACGCTGCGCGGCGGCAAGGGGGACTGACCATGGATAGTCGTGATTTTGAACAGATTACAGCGGCAGAGCGGGAAGAACCGTATATTCCGCCGCAGACCCTGCGGGAACGGGGCTGGCAGCGGATGAAGCAGAACCGCCTGGCTCTGGGGGGCATGGCCATCGTTGCCGTCATGACCGTGCTGGCCGTCGCCGGCCCCTGGCTTTGCCCGTATACGTATGACTATCAGGATTTTGCCAATGCCAATGCCTGGCCGTCGCCGGCGCACTGGTTCGGTACCGATTCCCTGGGCCGGGATCTGCTGGTGCGCGTGCTCTACGGCGCCCGCATTTCCCTGTCCATTGGCCTGGTGGCCAGCGTGATCAACGTCGTCATCGGCGTGCTCTACGGCGGCATTGCCGGCCTGGTCGGCGGCCGGACAGACCGGATTATGATGCATATTGTCGACGTCCTGTACTCTATTCCCATGTTGCTGTATGTCATTCTGCTCATGGTCGTCTTCAAGCCGGGACTGCTCAACATTTACCTGGCTCTGGGCATTGCTTACTGGCTGGCCATGGCCCGCATCGTCCGCGGCCAGATACTGAGCCTGAAACAGCAGGACTATGTGCTGGCTGCCCGTTCGTGCGGAGCTTCGACGTGGCAGATTCTGCGGCGCCACATGATTCCCAACTGTGTAGGCCCTATTATCGTCACGCTGACCCTGTCCATTCCCGACGCGATTTTTACGGAAGCCTTTCTCAGTTTTATCGGCCTGGGCGTAGCCGCTCCCATGGCCAGCTGGGGTGTTCTGGCGTCAGAAGGGATTGCCAGTATGCGGTCCTTTCCCTTTCAGCTGGTCTTCCCGGCTATTGCCCTGAGCGTGACCATGCTGGGTTTTATGTTTCTCGGTGACGGCCTGCGCGACGCCCTGGACCCGCAGCATCAGAAAGGGGGAGAAGGATAATGGCTTTACTGGATATTCGCCACCTTCATGTATCCTTTCGGACGTACCGCGGCATTCTGGAAGCGCTCCACGACGTATCTTTGACCGTGGAAGCCGGGGAAACGGTGGGCATTGTCGGCGAGTCGGGATGCGGCAAGTCCGTAACGGCTCAGTCGGTTATGAAGCTGCTGCCCCGCGGCGCCGCTGTATACGATCAGGGAGAGGTGTACTGGCGTGGCCAGAACATCCTGCCCTGGTCGGAACGGGATATGAACCGCCTGCGGGGCCGGGACATGGCCATGGTATTTCAGGACCCCATGACAGCCCTGAACCCAGTTCTTACCATTGGCGACCAGCTTGAAGAAGGGCTGCGCCTGCACCGGAATCTGCAGAAAGAAGAGGTGCAGCGAGAAGCCCTGGACTTGCTGCAGGCTGTTGGCATTACATCGCCGGAAAAGCGGCTGCGCCAGTATCCTCATGAACTGTCTGGCGGCATGCGGCAGCGCTGTCTCATTGCCATGGCTCTGTCCTGCTCGCCGCGCCTGCTGTTTGCCGATGAACCGACGACGGCTCTGGACGTGACGACAGAAGCACAGGTACTGGCACTGATTCAGTCGCTGCAGCAGAAGATGGGTATGGCGGTTGTGCTCATTTCCCACAACCTGGGGATTGTGGCGCAAATGTGCCGGCGCATATACGTCATGTATGCCGGCTGTGTCGTAGAAACAGGGACAGCAGAAGATATTTTTTATCGCCCTGCCCATCCGTATACGCAGGGGCTGCTGGCCTCTTTACCTGATCCGGACCATAAAGATAAACCAATGCAGGGCATTGCCGGACAGGCGCCGGATCTGTTTCATATGCCGTCAGGATGCCGGTTTTTCCGCCGCTGCCCGCAGGCCATGCGGATTTGCATGACTGCCATGCCGCTGCAGTACGAGACCGGGCCGGGACACACAGCGGCGTGCTGGCTCCTGTCGCCGGAAAGGAGGCGCTTCTGTGAAACAAAACATACTGATTGAAGCGCAGCAGCTGGAGAAGAACTTTGTCGTTCGCGAAGACTGGCTGGGCCGGCCGGAGACGGTGCTGCGCGCTGTGTGTGCCGTATCTCTGGCCATACACAGCGGCGAGACCGTCGGCCTCGTCGGCGAGTCGGGGTGCGGCAAATCGACTTTTGCCCGTACGTTACTGGGGCTGTACGGCAAAAGCGGCGGCCAGATTCTCTATAAAGGCCGGTCTGTAGACGATAAGGCCGTCATGGCCGCGTATCGCCGCCATGTGCAGATGATTTTCCAGGACCCTTATTCGTCACTGGACCCGCGCATGACCGTAGAAGATATTATCAGCGAGCCCCTGATAAGCTATGGAATCTGTACCGATAGGGCTCAGCGGCTTCGCCGCGTCCGGGACCTGCTGGAAGAAGTGGATATGCGGGCCGAAGCAGCCCAGCGCTATCCCCATGAGTTCAGCGGCGGCCAGCGGCAGCGCGTCGGCATTGCCCGGGCCCTGGCTCTGGCACCGGAGTGTATCTTCTGCGATGAACCTATTTCGGCTCTCGACGTGTCCGTACAGGTGCAGATCGTCAATATGCTGAAGCGACTCCAGCAGGAACGGGGTCTGTCCTATTTGTTTATTGCCCACGATCTGGCTATGGTCCATCATGTGAGCCACCGGATTGGCGTCATGTATCTGGGACACCTTGTCGAACTGGGGCCGGGAGAAGACGTCTTTCACCGGCCTCTGCATCCGTACACCAGGCTTCTGCGCGATTCCATGGCCCGTCCTGACCCGCACAGTGTCCGCGTTGTGCCGGCTCAGGGAGAAACGCCCAGTCCCCTCGATGCCCCGTCAGGATGTGTGTTTCGGACGCGGTGTCCCCTGGCAGATGGACGGTGTGCCGCAGAAATGCCGGCACTGCAGTGCGTTTCTCCGGGAAGATATGTAGCATGCCATTATGGTGTAAGGGAGGATGGCTGATGAAACGAATACGGCAGATACTCTGTCTGATTGTCGGAATGATTCTGCTTGGCGGCTGCGGCATGGAACGGCCCGACACGGTCAGTTATGTCCTGGAAGCGGAACCGTCCCGCCTGGACCCGGCTATGACTACGTCTCTGGCCGAAAATAATACGGAACTGCAGCTCTTTGAAGGCCTGACCCGCCTGGATGAACACAATGTGCCCCAGCCGGCCCTGGCAAAGAGCTGGGATATTTCGCCAGACGGCAAAGTATATACTTTTTATCTGCGGGACAACCTGCAGTGGAGCGACGGCTCGCCCATTACGGCCGGTGATATTGAGTATTCGTGGAAGCGGGTCATGAACCCCGATACGGCCTCGGAAAATGCGTACATGATGTTCTGCATCGACAAGGGGGAAGACTATTTTCACGGCAAAGCCCAGGCGGAAGACGTTGGCGTCACAGCGCTGGATGACAAGACCCTGCAGGTGCGCCTCACGTATCCGACGGCGTATTTCCTGAACCTGACGGCTTTTCACTGTTATTACCCTGTGCCGCGGAAGCTCGTAGAAGCAAAACCGGATACGTGGGCAGCTGATGCAGAAGGCATGGTGTGCAGCGGCCCTTATAAAATTACGAAATGGATTCATTCCAGTGAAATTACGATGGTGAAAAACGAGGCCTACTGGGATGCCGATGCCGTCCGGCTGCCGTACATCCTGTTTCCTATCAGCGATTCCCAGGCGACGCGGCTGACGCTGGTGGAAAGCAATCAGGCCAATATGACTGTAGAGCCGCCGCCAGCCGACCAGGACCGTCTGGAAAAGCTGGGACTATATCATATTGCGCCGTATCTGGGCATCTATTATTACGTGTTTAATGTGCAGAAGCCGCCTTTTGACGACGTCCGCGTCCGCCGGGCCTTTGCCCTGGCTGTGCAGCGCCAGTCCCTGATTCAGCATATTGTGCGGGGCCAGAAGGAAGCGGCCTATGCCTGGGTGCCGCCGGGAATTACCGATGCCGCTACAGGTCGGGATTTCCGGGAAGAAGGGGGCAGCCTTATCGGCGAAGATGCAGCACTGGCCCGGCAGAACCTGGCCGCTGCCGGTTATGACGAAGAGCATCCTCTGCCGGAAATTACGGTGCTGTTCAATACCAATGAAATGCACAAGGCCGTAGCCGAAGCGCTGCAGGCCATGTGGAAAGACAATCTGGGCGTTGACGTGCGGCTGGTCAATCAGGAATCGAAAGTTTTCATGGCCGCCCGGGCTCAGGGCGACTATCAGCTGGCCCGGGCATCGTGGATTGCCGATTACGTAGATCCCATGTCGTTTATGGAAGTCTTTTCTGACGAAGCCAACGATGCGCAGTATCATAATCCGGAGTACAACGGGCTCATTGAGGCTGCCAAGAAAACCAATGATGAGGCGCAGCGCATGGCCTATCTTCATGAAGCAGAACGATTGCTTTTTGACGACTGCGTCATTATTCCCATCTATTACACGACCCAGCCTTACGTTGCCCAGCCGTATATTCAGGGCTATCACTGGTCGCCCCTGGGGCTGGTCGATTTTAAGCGGGCCTACATAGCAAACCCGTAGGGAGGAGAACTAAGATGAACTATACACTGGCAAAAGCCTTACCGCCAGGCAGTACGATCGGCGTCGTTGCCCCGTCGTCGACTATTGGAGATTACAAGGTGGAACCCAATGTGGCCATTTTGGAATCTATGGGCTACAAGGTCAAACTGGGCAAATCGGCCCAGGCTTCATGGGGCTACCTGGCCGGCGACGATGCTCTGCGGGCTGCTGATTTGCAGGCTGCCTTTCTGGATGATGAAATCGACGGCATAGTCTGCCTCCGCGGCGGCTACGGAGCGACGCGGATTCTGCCTTTTCTGAATTATGAAGCCATTGCGGCCCATCCCAAAGTGTTCGTAGGATTCAGCGACATTACAGCGCTGCACACCATGTTTCTCCAGCGCTGCCACATGGCGACGATTCACGGCCCCATGGTCATGTCCCTGCAGAAAGCATCGGACTATACGAAAGAATACCTGGCCCGTGGTCTGGCCGATCCCTTTGCTGCCGGCCCGGTCCTGCTGCCTCCTGAGGGCCGTCTGGAAACGATCGTTCCCGGCGATGTAACGGGAACGCTGTGCGGCGGTAATCTGATGCTTCTGGCCGTGACCGAAGGGACCCCGTACAGCCTGGATATAGAGAATATGATACTGCTCATTGAAGAAACGAGCGAGCCTGTGTATTCTCTGGACCGCCTGCTGTGCCAGCTGGAACAGTCCGGACTGATTGGCCGGGCCAAAGGGATTATATTCGGTGAATTTACGCGGTGTGAACCGGTACAGCCTGCGCCCTATGAGTTTACGGTGCAGGATATTATCTATCAGTATGCCCGTAAGTGGGGAAAACCGGCTATTTGCGGTTTCCCTGCAGGCCATGGAGCAGATAACCTGTGGCTGCCTTTGGGCCGGTCGGTCCGGCTGCACTGCACCGATACGGCAGCAGACGTGGAAATTTTATGAGAAAGCAAGGCGAGCAGCATATGAACAAGAAAGAAATGAAAGACCTTGTATGTCAGCGTGTAGATGAACTGTCTCCAGTCATAAGAGGAATAGCAGACTATCTTCATGCCCATCCGGAACTGGGCGAGCATGAAGTGCTGGCGTCGTCGTATCTGCGCCAGATCCTGTCCGATCATGGCTTTGCCGTGGAAGACATCGTGGCCGAACGGTTTCCTACGGCCTTTCATGGCTCCTTTGGGGCCGGCCCGTTCCAGATGGGCTTTTTGGCCGAATACGATGCCCTGCCGAAGATCGGCCATGGCTGCGGCCATAACCTGATTGC
>NZ_CATWFF010000117.1 GCF_958350005.1 uncultured Megasphaera sp.
GAGTGACTGACTACGAATCAGTAGGTCTAGGGTTCGAATCCCTACCGGGTCACCAAAGAAAGTCAAGACAAACACAGCCTGTCAGCATTTTGTTGGCAGGCTGTGTTTGTCTTTGTGTATCCAAAAGTATAGCTGATAGTATAATCCGCCCTCGGCAGTATGTTGTATATTGCCGAGGGCGGATGTGTACATGGCGTATTATTTTTTCAGATTTGGCGTGCAGTCGATGACGACACTGTCATAGGCCTGGCCTTTGGTGTGTTTCATAATGGTGTAGTTGCCCTTTGTTTCAGGAATAGCTGCCTGTAAGGCATTGCTGTGCCATTTTTCAACGGTCATAGTCATGCCGCCAACGTCTTTGCTGCTTTCCGACTGCTTTTGTCCATCCTGCGGTACCAGGTCATCGGTCAGGGGATTTTTGCCGTCTTTGGCCGCTATGGTGATGGTCACGGCCCGATCCTTTTCAAAGACTACTTTAAACTGGCCTTCCTGATAATTCTTGATCGTATCGCCCTGCGCATAGGGATGGCCCAGAACCCGTTCCCAGTCGGCAGCGGTGTCACCAATGGAGATACGCTTGCCTACAGTTTGTGCGTTAGCGGCAGGAGACGTCGTATTTTGTTGATTTGCCGATTGTTCCTGCTTCGTTGGCGTGTCCGACTTTGGCTGTGTCGTCGGTACGCTCGTACAGCCTGCGCTGACGACCAGAAACAGAGCAGTCAGTATATAGGCGAAGAATTTTTTCATAGGAATCCACTCCTTTCGGTTATTTCTGTCTGCGACGGCGGTTGTTGCCGCCTTTGTGCAGCTGTTTGAACCGCTTATTTTTCGTAGTCTGATAGGTACTGGCCGGGCGCTTATCTGTCGAGGGTTTTGCCTTTTTTGGCGGCCGGGTACTGGATTTTACCTTGACCTGCCCGCTTAGGGTATATTTGGTAATGGTAGCGTGAATATTGTGTTCAATGCGGCGAATCCAGTTTTCGTCGGCACCGGTGGCAAACATGATGGACAGGCCTTCGCTGCCGGCCCGGCCGGTGCGGCCAATGCGGTGAATGTAGTAGTCTACATCATGGGGTACGTCGTAGTTGAATACGTGCGTAATGCCTTCGATATCGATGCCCCGGGCGGCGATGTCGGTGGCCACGAGAATCTGCGTTTTGGCCTTGGCAAAATCTTTCAGGATCTGCGTACGCCGTCCCTGGGGCAGGTCGCCGTGGAGTTCACCGATGTTGAAGCCGGCGGCCAGAAGCTGTCCTGCCAGGTGAGACGTCCGTTCTTTGGTATTGCAGAATACGATGGCCAGATAGGGATTCATTTCCGTAAGCATCTGGCAGAGTTTGTCAAATTTGCGGTCTTCACTCATCATGTAAATGCGCTGCTCAATTCGTTCGAGGGCAATCGTATTGCCTTCCAGGATCTTCAGCACCAGAGGGTTTTGCATGTGTTTTTTTGCCAGACTTTTGATTTTGTCCGGAACTGTTGCCGAGAAGAACAGGAGCTGCCGGCGTTTGGGCGTCATGCTGATGAGCATGTCTACGTCTTCCAGAAATCCGGCCTGCAGCATCTGATCGGCTTCATCGACAATGACGCGGCCTACGCCGCTCAGGTCAAGGGAATTGCGGCGGCAGTGGTCGAGAAGTCGGCCTGGCGTGCCGATAATGACCTGGGGATGGCGGTGCAGCTTCTGCAGCTGGTTTTCGATTGTCCGCCCGCCGATCAGGTTGAGTACGTCCACGCCGAGGGCCGGTGCCAGCGTATGGGATACATCGGCGATCTGCCGGGCCAGTTCACGGGTCGGCGTCATAATGAGGACTTGTTCCATGTGAACGTCCCGTTTGACCTGCTGAAGAGCAGGAAGCAAAAAGGCATAGGTCTTGCCTGTGCCGGTCTGCGCCTGGGCGAGGAGATCACGGCCTTTGAAAACAGCAGGAATAGCCTGTGCCTGTACGGCTGTTGGGGTCTGAATGCCCTGTTTATGCAGCATCTCGCATAATTCCGGAGAAAGTCCGAGTGCCTGAAATGGTTTGCTCATAGTGAAATCGATACCTTTCTATTATACAAATAATAAGCATATATAGTATTATCTTTATTGTACACAACCCGCAGAATTTACGCAATAGAGGGACGGAATGCTTTTTTTATGGTATACTTATGTATCAGAAATAAACTTACTGGCGCCAGGGAGGTATGATGTGATGAAAAGCTGCCGCGATATTTGTCGCCAATGTCTGTTCATGTGTTTTTTTATTATTCCCATTCCGATTGGGTCCTATACGATACATAATGGGTCCAGTGCCGTCGTTGCACTGGTGACGTATATGGTTCTGTCCGTTGCTGTGCCCTGGGCCTATGTGGGAAGTCAGGAGGCCTGTTTCGGTCCGCAGCAGAAACGAATTGCCCGCAAGGTATTCCTCTTTTCCTGGGTATTGGTATCTGTTGGCTTAGGCGCATTCTGTTACGGCATGGATGCAGTGTGGAAAGAAACGTCCTTCTGGGAATGGCCCACTGTTGGCCGTGATATTGTGTTTATTGCCGGCATGTATGCCATGGTATGCCTGACGGTGATGCTGGCATATTTGTTTTCCTCCTTTCAGGGACAGAACGGGCAGGTGAAGGCGCATGAAGAATAGTACCTGGAGAAATCAGGTGCGCAGTATCATCCGCCTGGCTATTTGGACGGTTCCCGTACCTTTTGGAGCCTTTGCATCAGATAAGAGCCTCTTTGCGTCGCTGTCGCTGCTCCTGTTTCTGATTCTGTCCATTACCATGCCGGTCACGATGGGGCGGCGTCAGCGAAAGCAGGGGGAACGGTCTGACTATGCGTCTCTGCCGGCTGTTCTGTACGGCGGATTTGTTGCCATGTTCGTTGGAATTGGCGTGTTAAACAGTCTCATGACCCAGTCATACTGGCAGACTTACAGTATTCGGCTGCCGTTGTTTACGCTGTGGATGATCGGTACGCTTATCCTGCAGACGGCAGCGGCCTGGGGTGTGGACTGGTGGCGGGCTCACCAGCGGCAGTATTGGTATTCAGAGTTTCTGGACCCTCTGTTATATGCGCTGCCATTGCCCTGTTCGCTTATGGGCATGCTCCTGTTTCCCGCTGTTGATGACAGTGAAGTGACGCCGAGTCTGGTCATCGGTGTCATTGGCATTATCGGCTTTGGCTTCATCATCATGACTGTATTTGTTCTGGCGACGTTTGCCGGGTATTTCTTTCCGCCAAAAAAAGCGGCCTATACGGGCTGGGAACGAGGCGTCCGCATTGGCCGCATCGTCGTCATGGCCCTGGCCTGGATGGTCGTGCAGCAGCTGCTCTTTTCCAATGATACGACTGTATTCCGGGAATATGTACTGCAAGCCATGCCTGTTGTCCAGAATAATCCCTTCGTCTTTGTTACGCCTTTTCTATTCGGCGCCGTCATCATGATAGGTTCCATTGCCCTGGGGAATGTAGTAATGGGAGTATGTCTGCGTTATCGCAAGTAGTGGAATAAAAAGAGCTCTTCATGATTTACTGCGCTGTTGCGCCGGATCATGAAGAGCTTTCGTTATACTATGTTCATTTAATTTCGACAATAGCCTGTTTCATAATGGTGAAGCGGATGATGTACACCAGCCAGCCCAGGAAGGCTGCGAAACAGCCGCTGAAGAAGGTAATGCCGTCCGTTGTGGTCAGGGCGTATACGCAGTAAATGATGGATACGCCGGCCAGGAAAATGGACGAGTTCCGGTTACAGACGGAATTGGGAATTCGTTCCTGTGTCAAAATCGATGTCAAGGCACCGGCACACAGGATGTACGGAATGACGTTGGTAACGACAGCCAGGTTGGCCAGCAGTTCAAACTGCGCTGCCAGAGACGGGCTGATTGTCATGAGGGCCAGACAGCTCTGCATGCAGAGGATGCACAACATTCCCCGTACAGGAACATCGGCATTGGTGACTCTGGCGAAAATTTTGGGGAACAGACCGCGCTGGGCACTGGTTTTAAATACACGGGCCAGCGTGAACTGCCACGACAGCAGGGAACCGGCACAGGAGAAGACCATGAGTCCCATGACGACCTTGCCGGCCGTAGAGCCGAGCATATACGAGAAAGCCAGACCAAAGGGGGCACTGGAGCTGAGTATTTCCGCATTGGGAACGATGCCGGCAATGACGTTTGTCGAAGCGACATAAATGACGGCAACCCCTAAAGTGCTGATGAAGGTGGCAATCGGCACGGAACGCTTCGGATTTTCTACAGCGTCCATGTTGACAGCTGCCGATTCCAGGCCCAGGAACGACCACAGGGTCAGGGCAATGGAATTGCCGATGGCATCAGACAGGCCGACGTTGCCCGGGTTCCACGAGGCAAGCCACGTAGACGGGCTGAACCAGTACCAGCCAATAACAGAAATACCTAACACAGGGATAATTGCTCCCCAGATTGTAATGGTGCTGAGCTTTCCGGAATAGCGGGAGCCGCTGAAATTCAGGGCCGCAGCTATCCATAACAAGGCGATTGTATATAAACACGTCTGCAGCGGCGTAAACGTGGTCTCTAAGAAACCGGCGCCGTAGCCGACAGCAGTAATCGCAATAGCTACATTAGCAATAACAATAGATACAGCATAGGCATAATTAGCCATAAAATGTCCTATTCGCCCAAAGGCGTATTCGGAATAACCGCCCATTCCGCCAGGTTTTGTAGTAAACATGCCACATCGGGCAAAAGCCATGGCTAAGGCGAGAGAGCCTAACGACGTGATGATCCAGGAAATAATGGAAATCGTACCGACTTCGGCAAGTTTGGTGGGCAGCATGATGATGCCGGCTCCCAACATGTTGGCTGCAGTGACGAAGGTCAGCTGAACCAAAGACATTTTACGACGGGTAGTTTTCATTACCAAGCCTTCTTTCTGTTTTTAGTTTTTGTTTTTTTGTGTGTAAATACCCCTTTTCTTGAGCGAATTCATTTTATCATTTTTGTCCGGAAAATGAAATAGTTTTAGAAAAATACTTATATAAAAATAATACAGATATGTAATACTTAATACCTTTTTTACATAGCTTTTACAACATAAAAAAAGCATGGGCCGAAGCCCATGCTTTCTGGTTTTCCAGGGGGTGGAAAAAGGGATATTAGTCGAGGTTTTCCACGATGCAGGCCGTACCCTGACCGCCGCCGATGCACAGCGTAGCCAGGCCGTATTTGCCGCCAACTTCTTTCAGGCCGTACAGCAACGTAACGAGGATACGAGCGCCCGATGCTCCGATCGGATGGCCCAACGCGATAGCGCCGCCGTGGATATTGACTTTATCCATGTCGAAACCCAGTTCACGGCAGCAGTATACTGCCTGTGCAGCGAAAGCTTCGTTTGCTTCGATAAGGGAGAGGTCTTTGGCTTCCAGACCAGCTTTGGCCAGAGCTTTACGAGACGAAGGAACAGGACCGGTACCCATGATGGAAGGATCTACGCCGGCAGATGCATAGCTTACAACTTTAGCCATCGGTTTCAGGCCAAGTTCTTTTGCTTTGTCAGCCGACATGACGACGAATGCAGCTGCGCCGTCGTTGATGCCGGAAGCGTTGCCGGCTGTTACGGTGCCGCCTTTTTTGAAGGCCGGTTTTAATTTAGCCAGGCTTTCAACTGTCGTGCCTTCGCGGGGGAATTCGTCTGTATCAAATACAGTGTCGCCTTTTCTGCCGTGGATGACAACAGGAACGATCTGGGATTTGAATGCGCCGCTCTTAATAGCTTCGCAGGCTTTCTGCTGCGAACGAGCGCCCAGTGCGTCCTGATCTTCACGGGAAACGCCGAACTGTTCAGCTACGTTTTCAGCCGTAATGCCCATGTGGTAGTCATTGAATGCATCCCACAGGCCGTCTTTAATCATGACGTCGACTAATTTGCCGTCGCCCATGCGGTAGCCCCAGCGTCCTTTGGGAATGGCATAGGGAGCTGCAGACATGTTTTCCATGCCGCCTGCTACGATGACGTCAGCGTCGCCGGCTTTAATCATCTGAGCAGCGAGGGAAACGCAGCGGAGACCGGAACCGCATACTTTGTTTACAGTCAGGGCCGGTGTTTCAATGGACAGGCCGGCTTTGATCATAGCCTGACGGGCCGGGTTCTGGCCGCTGGCTGCCTGTAATACATTGCCCATAACTACTTCATCAACGATGTCTTTTTTGTCTTCCAGACCAGCACGTTTGAGGGCTTCGGCGATAACGATTGCGCCAAGTTCAGCTGCTGGAACGTCTTTTAAACTGCCACCAAATTTACCAATAGCCGTACGGCAAGCACTTACGATTACAACTTCTTTCACGGGAATCACTCCTTCAAAAAATTTAAAATGTTTGGCAGGCGAGCCTGTCTTTGTAAACTAATGAACGGTATCATTATTATGAAAATAATGATCTGTTACTCTAATCGTACAAACTTTTTTTAAGAAAATCAAGAACATATACGCAATTCTTACATTACTTTTAGTTCTTGAAATCTGTACGATGTATAACCTTTGGGAATACTGGCGAACCGTTTCTGCGATATTCGTTGGTATTATCCAGTCGAAATTGAAGAGTTCTAAATTTCACAATCTCGATATACATAT
>NZ_CATWFF010000118.1 GCF_958350005.1 uncultured Megasphaera sp.
TATTAATATAAAGTACTGAGGTGGAGGCGAGTATAAGTGTATACGAATGCGTTGTTAACCGACCTGTACCAGCTGACAATGATACAGGGGTTGTTTTTTGAAGGCAAGCATGAGCAGGCCTGTGTATTTGACCGATATTACCGGCATAATCCGTTCCAGGGTGGATATACCGTCGTAGCGGGACTGGAACATCTTATTGACTATGTTCACAATATTCATTTCAGTGATGATGATCTGGCGTACTTAAAGAGAACCGGTATTTTTCGGGATGAATTTTTGGACTATTTAAAGAATCTGAAATTTACTGGTGATATCTATGCCATGCCGGAAGGAACGGTTGCTTTTCCGCAGGAAGTACTGCTGCGGGTACAGACGAGGAAAATTGAAGCGTTGCTGCTGGAAACCTGCATGTCCATGGTGATGAATCACGAAAGCCTGATTGCAACGAAGGCCCGCCGGGTTCGTACAGTAGCCGGCAATGATGCACTGATGGAATTTGGGCTCCGTCGGGCTCAGGGCAAGTCGGCAGGGATTTACGGTGCCCGGTCTGCCATGATCGGCGGGTTTAACGGTACGAGCAATGTACTGGCCGGGGCTATGTTCGGCATTCCTATTTTAGGTACGATGGCACACAGCTGGGTCATGAGCTTTCCGACAGAACTGGATGCGTTTCGTGCCTATGCCCGGCAATATCCCAACAATATGATATTGCTGGCCGATACGTACAACACTTTGAAACAGGGCGTACCTGACGCCATTACGATTTTCCAGGAAATGCGCGATGCCGGTACGCTGCCGAAAACATACGGCATTCGGCTGGACAGCGGCGATCTGGCATACTTGTCGAAAGAAGCGCATCGTATGTTTGCCGAAGCCGGATTTGGCGATGCCATTATTGCCGCTTCCAACGATCTGGATGAAACGCTCATTTCGCAGCTGAAGCTGCAGGGCTGTGCCATTAATTCCTGGGGTGTCGGCACGAATTTGATTACTGCAAAAGGCAGTCCGTCTCTGGGCGGCGTATTTAAACTGGTCGGCCAGTATGAAGGGGAACAGTTTGTGCCCAAAATTAAGATGAGTGATAATGCAGAAAAAATTTCCAATCCAGGCTTGAAGAATGTCCTGCGTATTTATGATAAAAAGACGGGCAAGATGAAAGCAGATATTATCATTCTGGAAGGCGAAACGATTGATCCGTCTGCTGATCTGCATTTGACGAGTGACAAGGCGCCGTGGCGGGCCCGGGTTATTCGCGGCGGTACATTCAACGTAAAAACCATGTTGGAACCTATTTTTATTGGCGGGAAACTGGTATATCAGAAGCCGTCGCTGCCGGAAATCATCCGTTATGCCAACCAGCAGATCGACACGTTATGGCCGGAATATATTCGTCTGGTCAATCCGGAAGAAATGTGGGTACAGCGCAGCAAGAAGCTGTCCATACTGCGGGAAAAAATACTAAAAGAAGAATCGGCTCACTTTTTCTAACAGGGGTCTGCAGAAGCACTGTGTCTTTGATAAGGGCACAGTGCTTTTATACAATAATGCAGAAATGCAGACAGAGAAGCCTGTTGAGAAGGGGCTTTATTCCATGCTATAATGGGCGTGCATATAACTAGGCAGATACTTATTTTTTCAGAAAGAAGGAACTGAGATGAGGGGAGCGATTATTGGCGATATTGTGGGATCTCCGTATGAACACACGTTTTATCCCGTTAAGACGACGGAGTTTCCCTGGTTTTCTGCAGAAGCTCGTTTTACTGATGACACCGTAACGACCATTGCTGTTGCTGCGGCCCTGATGGCAGGAAAAGAAACGCATTGCGGATATGCAGAACAGATTAAGCGGCAGCTGGTGTACTGGTGCAGGCATTATCCTGATGCCGGGTTTGGCAGCATGTTTAAATCCTGGTTTTTCTCGGATGATCCCAAGCCGTACGGCAGTTTTGGCAATGGTGCGGCTATGCGCGTTTCTCCGGCTGCCTGGGTGGCGGAATCGCTGGATGAAGCGCAGACCCTGGCAGAACTGACGGCCCTGGTCAGTCATGATCATCCGGAAGCAGTAAAAAGTGCCGTTGCTGTAGCTTCTGCTGTGTATCTGGCCAGAACGGGCACGAAGATGGAAGATATAAAGGCATATATACAGCGGTATTTTTATTCCCTGCCCTTATCGCTGGCAGAGATTCGCCCGACTTATACGTTTACCAGCTGGGCAAAAGACAGCGTTCCTGAAGCGATGAAAGCTTTTTTTGAAAGTCACGATTTTGCCAGTGCCATTGCCAATGCCGTTTCTCTTGGCGGTGATGCCGATACACAGGCTGCTATTGCCGGTGCCATAGCAGAAGCTTATTATGGCGTGCCTGATGAACTGTGGCAGCAGGCTGCAGCCTATCTGCCCGTACCGATGAGTAATATGGTGCAGGCCTTTTCTGAACGGTATATGGCACAGGCGGCACGGATACAGGAGGGGGAACTCAGGTAATGGAAGAAGAACGGCAGAAAAAATATGAACTGCTGCGCCGCAAGCTGAAAGAAATGGGCAGTGTAGTTATCGGCTTTTCCGGCGGCGTAGACAGCACCTTTTTGACCTATGTAGCTCACGATGTTCTTGGCGATAAGGCCCTGGCCATTACGGCTGTTTCACCGACCTTGCCGGAAGGGGAGAAGGAAGCGGCCCTGTCCATGGCTTCTGCTATAGGAGTTCGCCATCGTATCGTCCATTCTACGGAATTCGAGGACCCGGATTTTGTAAAAAATCCTCGCAATCGTTGCTACATATGCAAAAAAATCCGCTTTACAGCTCTGGTTGAACTGGCACGGCAAGAAGGATTTCAATGGGTCATAGACGGAGGCAATGTTGATGACCTGGGAGATTTTCGGCCGGGAATGAAGGCGCTTGAAGAACTGTCTTTTGCTGTGCGCAGTCCCATGATTGAAGCGGGCCTTCATAAAGCCGATATTCGTGCCCTGTCCAGGCAGCTGCAGCTGCCAACATGGAATAAGCAGAGTGCAGCCTGCCTGGCCAGCCGCATTCCTTACGACGTTGCGCTGCTTCCGGAACGGCTGGCACAGATTGACCAGGCTGAAGCCTATTTGGCTTCCTTTATTACAGGCTCTCTGCGGGTTCGATATCATGGTGACGTAGCCCGTATTGAAGTAGGTGCTGAAGAATTTCCGGCTATACTGGCCCGTCGGGAAGAGATTGTGGAAACATTGCGGAAGTATGGCTTTACGTATGTAACGCTGGATTTGCGCGGATATGAAATGGGAAGTCTCAATGAAGGCATTCCGCATAAGTGAGGAACAGCAGATGGCAATTACGAAAAAAGTAAAACAGGAAATGCTGCAGCGCTTTCAGGATCAATATGGAATCATGAAGTCGGCGCTGCATTATCATACGCCCTTTGAACTGATGATCGCCGTTATTTTATCGGCCCAATGCACAGATGAACGGGTCAATATCGTTACGGCCGGGTTGTTTCCGGAATATAATACACCGGATAAAATGCTGACCCTGGGGCTTACGGGGCTGGAAGAAAAAATCCGTACATGCGGCCTGTATCACAGCAAGGCGAAAAATATTCTGGCTAACTGTGCGATTCTCTGTGAACAGTATGACGGACAGGTTCCGCAAACTTTCGATGAACTGGTCAAACTTCCCGGTGTAGGGCGCAAAACGGCGAACGTGCTGGTCAGTATTTTATTTGATACGCCGGCAATTGCTGTAGATACCCATGTGTTTCGCGTAGCAAACCGCCTGCAGCTGGCTACGGGAAAGACGCCGCTGGAGGTGGAAAAAAAGCTGCAGAAAGCCATTCCGAAAGAGTGGTGGAGCCGGGCTCACCATTGGCTTATCTGGCATGGACGGCGTGTCTGCAAAGCCCGTAAACCCTTATGCGATCAGTGCTTCCAGGCGGACTTGTGTCCTAGCCGTATGGATTGACAAACGGCGTAAAAATAGGTAAGATAGAACATGCTTGAACGATAATTCCAAAATAGTGGGGAGGTTCATCTACATGGATTTAAAATATGTAAAAGGAAGCTATATGGATGAAATCATGTTTGAAGGCAAGCCTGTTCTGTTTACGCTCGAAGGCTTGGAAGAAGGCAGAGAGGACGAAGCTCGCCGCTATAGCCAGGAAATTTGGGATTGGGTATTGGCTCATCGTTCGCGTGTTATGGCCCATGCGCCGCTCATTGCGAATTTAAAAAACAAGAAGTGGCGGTCTGAAGGCGAACCGGAAGTTACGTCTGATGAAATTCGCAGTTATCTGCAGCGGATTAATTCCGTATATGTCACGTATAAAGGCGGGTTTGATGTATTCTTCGATACGAATGACGTGTTTCATGAACGGTCTGTCGTCGTCAGCATGGGTAAAAACTTTGTATTTGAAGGCGTGAAACTTCTTTAGCAGTTGTCGAATGTCCGGCAATGTGGTAGAATAAACTTAATCTTGACAGTGAGGTGAAAGAGAATGGCAAAACACATTATTACAATTAATACAGAATCGATTCAGAAGACGACCCAGCATGCTGGCTGCAGCGAATGTCAGACATCCTGCCAGTCTGCCTGCAAAACGTCCTGCACCGTAGGCAATCAGATCTGCACGAAATAAGTAGTTGTTTAAGGGGACGCCCTTTACCATATGGTAAAGGGTATTCTTTTTGTATGGAGGAACAATGGCTTACACGATTAAACCGATGATTCATAAATACTGTCAAAATGGCACATACATGCTTCTCGACGTCAACAGCGGCATTATCAATGTCATTGACAAAATGACCTATGACATTCTCGATGTATATGACGGCACCAATAAGGAAGCCGTACACCAGGCCTTTGATGCAGTCTATGACAGCCAGGATATTGATGATATCCTGGGCGAGCTCGATGAGCTGATTCAGAAGGAAATGCTCTTTGCGCCGATGGCGGAAAACTTCCAGGTCGTTGCAGAAGAAGAGCCGATTATTAAATCGCTGTGCCTGAATATTGCCCATGACTGTAACCTGCGCTGCAAGTACTGTTTTGCCTCACAGGGCGACTACGATACGCACAAGCGGGAACTGATGAGTTTTGACGTAGCCAAGCATGCTGTAGATCTGCTCATTAAAAGCACGGAAGGAAAGCGGCAGCATTGTGAAATTGACTTTTTTGGCGGCGAACCGCTTATGAATTTTGGCGTTGTCAAGCAGACGATTGCCTATATTCGTGAACAGGAAGCGATTCACAATAAGGTCTTTAAATTATCGCTGACGACGAACGGCATGCTGCTGGATCCGGCTAAGGTTAAATATCTGACAGAAAACAATATCAGCCTTATTCTGAGCCTGGATGGCCGTCCGGAAGTGCATAACCGGATGCGTCCCGATGCCGGCGGCAAAGGATCGTATGATACATGTGCCAAAAATCTGGTATATGCCGCTTCTCATCATGGCGGGGAGTATTACGTCCGCGGCACGTATACCAAATATAACCTGGATTTTACGAATGATGTCAAACATATGGCTGATTTGGGATTTAAAGGCCTTTCCATGGAACCTGTTGTCGGTGATGATCTGTCATATGCCATTACAGAAGAAGATCTGCCCCGTATTTTTGAAGAATATGACCGGCTGGCAGATTTTTACCTGCAGCGCATGGATGAACATCGTCCGTTTATTTATTACCACTTCATTATGGATCTGTATCGCGGCCCCTGTATTGCCAAGCGGCTTCGCGGCTGTGGTGCCGGCCATGAGTACATGTGCGTCGTGCCTAATGGCGACATCTATCCGTGTCACCAGTTTGTCGGGCAGGAGGATTATGTCATTGGCAATGTATATGACGGCATTACCAATACGAAACTGCCGGCCCTGTTCCGGGATATGCATGTGCTGAACAAACCTGTTTGCTGCGACTGCTGGGCAAAATTTTTCTGCAGCGGCGGCTGTCATGCCAATAATATCAAATACGGCGGCACCATTCAGACTCCTTATGATCTGAGCTGCCGCATTCAGAAAAAGCGAATTGAATGTGCCATGTACATTCAGGCTGTTCTGGCTATGAAGGGACAGAAGGCACAGCTCTTTGGGGATCAGCCCGATTCCTGTGAAGGATGCGAATCCTGTGAATAAACTCAAGCGGTTTTTGTGGGGCGTTGTCGCCGCCTATCTCATTTATGCCATGGTTGTAGAAGGTCCGACGCCAGCACTTCTCGGGCTGACTGCGGCTGCTGTCTTTGTCTGCGTCATGCATTGGTGGATGGGCAGCGATCTCCGCAGGCGGATGAAAGAAAAAGAAAAGCGGGACGATTCGTAGTCGTTCCGTTTTTTCTATGCCGTAAGCAGCCTATGAGTATATGCCGGCCGAGAATACGAGACAGAAAAAAATAAAAAGATAAAAAATCACCAAAAAGGTTGACTTTAGAAACAAGTTGGAGTACTCTTATTACATCTAAATAG
>NZ_CATWFF010000119.1 GCF_958350005.1 uncultured Megasphaera sp.
ATATTAGGAGGTATCAAGATGATTCAGTTGGATCATGTGTATTTTTCCTATGATCGGAATAGTCCGCTGCTGCAGGATATAACCATGACCATTCATGACGGTGAGTATATTGCCATTGTCGGCGAAAACGGCAGCGGCAAGAGTACCTTTGTCAAGCTTTTGCTGGGCCTCATTTCGCCGGGCAGGGGAAATCTGGTCAATACGTTTCAGCGTACAGCCTATGTGCCGCAGCGCTTTGATTCGCTGAACAGCCAGTTTCCCATTACGGTCTTTGAAGTGATGGAGTATTACCGGCGTATTCTGCATGTAGCAGATAAACATGCTGTTCGCCGTACGTTGGAGCAAATGAATGTATATGACCTGAGAAATCGTCTCATCGGTTCCTTGTCTGGCGGGCAGTGCCAGAAAGTCATGATTGCCCGGGCGCTGCTGGGAAAACCGGATTTGCTGATTTTTGATGAACCTTCTACAGGTATTGACGTGAAGAGCCAGATGGAACTGTATCCGTTTATTAAGCAGCTGAATCAGCAGCAGGGGATAACGGTTATTACGGTAGAACATAATCTGAAATTTGCTGTTCACAGTGCCGACAAGATGTATCATATTGCCAATGGCAGCGGTCATTTCTGCACGCCTCAGGAATATGTACGGGAATATGTTTCGGATAACGTAGGGAGGGAATTTGATGTTTGAGTATACATTTATGCAGAATGCCTTTATTATTTCCATCCTCATTTCGCTTATGTGTCCGTTAATCGGCATGTTTCTCGTACTGCGCCGCTACTCCATGATCGGCGATACGCTGGCTCATGCTTCCCTGGCCGGTGTTGCTGCCGGCCTTCTGGCCGGTGTCAATCCCATTGTCAGTGCCTTTTGCCTGACCTCTTTTTTTGGCGTTTTAATCGAAATACTGCGCCGCCAGTTCCGGCAGTACGCAGAACTTATTCTGGTCGTAGTATTGTCCTTGTCCGTGGGCATTGCCATTACCATTATCAGTTCCGGCCTGGTTCGGGCCAATGTGGAATCCTTTCTGTTTGGCAGCATTTTGACTGTATCTCAGGGTGATGTCATTGCCGTTGCCATTCTCAGTCTTGTGTCTGTCGGCGTAGTATACTGGCTGTATCCGCAGCTGGTTATGCTGACATTTGATGAAGACGGAGCACAGATTGCCGGTGTACGGTGCCGGCTCATCAATTATGTGTTTGCCGTTCTCGTGGGCGCTATGATTTCCGTTTCTATCCGCGTCGTCGGCATACTGGTTATCAGCTCCCTCATCGCTCTGCCCGTTGCGACGGCTCTCCAGCTGCGGCGAGGATTCAGGACGACCATGTTTGCAGCAATGGTCATCAGTTTTATTGATATTTTAGCGGGCTTGTTTATTTCGTACTGGTTTGGCGCCGCACCAGGCGGGGTGACGGCCCTGGTTTCTGTCGGCATGCTGCTTCTGGTCATGGCCGGCTGTGAAGGCGTCGATTGGTTTGGAAGGCAGGGAGGAATCTATGATGACAGACATAAGTCCTGAAGAACGGTGCAGAGCGTATCTCCACCAATATGGCATGAAAAACACCAAAACCCGGCAGATGGTTATGCAGCTTCTGCTGGAACGCCGCGGCATGATGACGGCTGAAGATATTTACCAGGTCCTGATACAGCAGGGACAGGCCATTAATTTTTCGACAGTCTACCGTATTTTGGAAATGTTTACGACTAAAGGGGTTGCTGAAAAAAGCTATTTGCCAGATATTCGCAAATACGGGTTTGCCCTGCAGTCTGTAGGACACCGGCACCGTCTTATTTGCCTGCGCTGCCATGCCGTCATAGAGGTAGAGCACTGCCCGCTTGCCGATTTTGAAGCACAATTGGCAAAAGATACGGATTTTGAAATTGTAGGGCATAATTTGGAATGGTATGGGTATTGTCCGACCTGTCGGCGTCAGATGCAGCAGGCTTCGTCTCAGTCAGGAGAAAAGCCGTGAATATTTGCAGTCAGTGGATAGAAGGGATATTGCAGCAACGGCTTCAGGCGCCAATGCGCATATCTGTATACTGCCGGTCTCTCCACAGCGGCGCCCCTTTTTGCTATGACGAACGGGTCATGCCGTCGGCAAGTCTCATCAAAATTCCCATTATGATACGGGCTTTTCGTCTGGCACAGGCCCATTCCCTGGATGTTTCCCAGCCTTGCCCTGTATATGGGCAAGTAGCCGGAGGCTCTGTGTATAATTTGCCCAAAGGAACCGTTCTGACCGTACATGATCTGATATTTCATATGATTGTAGAAAGCGATAATACATGTACGAATATGCTTATCGACATGCTGGGAATGGACAGCATTAATGAAGAAATCCGTCAGCAGGAATTGCGGAACACAGTGCTGCAGCGTAAAATGATGGATTTTGCTGCGGCTCAGGCCGGACGGGAAAATCTGACCAGCCCGTCGGATATGGGCCAGCTGCTGTATCGCCTTGCCCATGGGCAGTGTCTGGGAGAGGAACTGGACAGGGGCATGATGGATATTCTGCTGCAGCAGGAGGACAACTGTATCCTGCCGGCTCAGATTCCGCACATCGTGCCGGTAGCCCATAAGACGGGAGAACTGGACGGCCTGTATCACGACTGCGGTATTGTATGGAAAAAAGGAACTCCCTATATTTGCTGCCTCATGGCCGACGGAATCGATGATGAACCGCAGGCTGTATATGATATGTCCTATATAGCCCGCGATATTTACGATATGATGTAAGGATAGCCCATATATACGATAATAAAGGACCGGCAGAAACAGGTGTGCTTCTGCCGGTCCTTTTGTCGCCTTATACAGCGGTATTATCTTATCGGATGTAGTGAATGAAATCGGCCTTGCGAGGTTTGGCAGCCGGAACGGGACCATCTGCATAGCCGAGAATGCAGTGGCCTACGCCTACGAGGTGTTCTGGCAGACCCCACTGACGGAGCAGTTCTTTTCCTTCAGGGGAAGCAAACTCTTCTTTTGCCCGGTTGATCCAGCAGGAACCTACGCCGAGAGCAGCTGCAGCGTTCATGAGATTTCCCATGACCAGGCAGCCGTCTGACCAGGCATTGGCTGATTTTTCCGGATCGGTCAGTACGACGATGACTGTCGGTGCACCGTACATGGGATCACTGTCCGTTCCCATAATGGCAGCATTCATTTTCGACAACTTGGCAATAGTTTCTTTGTTTTGAATGACTACCATGGTAACAGGCTGGAGCCCCATGCCGCTGGCTGCATAGGTGCCGGCCTTGAGAATTTGCTGCAGCTCTTCTTCGGCAATCTGCTGCGGCTTATAGTGACGGATGCTGCGGCGGGACAGCAAGGTTTGTATCGTCTGATTCATAGAATATATCTCCTTTCATGGCAACGCGGCTGGTGCGTGCATAGATACGCAAATACCGCTATATAGTAGGATACGACGCAGACTGGGAAATCCCTTTTTTTTCTTGCCATTTCCAGGATAAAATGCTATCATTTTAATGATGAAAACTCAAAAGGACATTCCAGTTTTCTAACAATATAGTAACAAGTACGGCCTTGTATTTTACATCCCTATTCGATAATGCTATAGTAAATGAAGCAGGTCGTTGCCGGCGAGAGGAGAGAGGTCTGTGCAGAAACTATTGGAAAAGATTGGGCGGTTTACTCTGTATATTTTTGAACAAGTAGGAGTGCTGACCATCTTATTCGTCCAGACCTTGCAGCAGCTTCCCAAAATACAGCGGCGTCTGACTATTGAACAAATGGCCCATTTAGGCGTAAATTCTCTGCCCATTGTCAGTTTGACCATGCTTTTTGCCGGCATGGTCATGACGCTGCAAATTGTCGATATTCTGCTGCGTTACGGTGCCCAGTCGACATTGGGCGGTGTCATGTCCATTGCCATGGGCCGCGAACTGGGACCTATCCTGACCGGCGTCGTCATGGCCGGCCGGGTTGGTGCAGCCATGACGGCTGAACTGGGAACCATGAAGGTTACGGAGCAGATCGATGCCCTTCGTTGTATGGCTGTCAATCCTGTTGCCTACCTGGTGGTGCCTCGGTTTGTTGCCTGTGTCATCATGGTCCCCCTGCTGGCTTTTTACGGGTATGTCATCGGTACTGCCGGAGGCTACGCTGTTGCTACCTTTGGCGCCGGCCTGTCTCACTTTACGTATGTAAATTCCGTTGAAGTGATTACAGCTGTAAGTGATGTCGTATACGGCATGGTGAAAGCCATGTTTTTTGGCGGCATTATTGCGCTCATTGCCTGCTATGAAGGGATGCATGCCAAAAGCGGTGCTGCCGGTGTCGGACAGGCAACGACGAAATCCGTAGTAACTTCGATTATTTTTATTTTTATTTGCAATTATTTATTGTCCGTCATTTTATATTAGGAGCGCCTATGATTCGGTTGTGCGACGTTACTGTCGCCTATGGTCAGCATGTCGTGCTGGATCATATTAATTTGGAGATTCGCGACGGTGAAACCATGGTAGTTCTCGGTGCGAGCGGCTCTGGCAAGAGTACGATTCTGCGCCTGATTATGGGACTGCAGAAACCGACGAGTGGAAAGGTTTTTATCAATGATGCCGATATTACGGCATATGATGAAAAGCAGCTGGACCGTGTGCGGCAGCATATGGGCATGGTATTTCAGTATTCGGCGCTGTTTGATTCCATGACGGTCGGTGAGAATGTCGCCTTTGGCCCTCGGCAGCGAACCAAATGGAGCGAAGAAAAAATCCGGAATATCGTAGCAGACCGTCTTCGTCTTGTCGGCCTGGAAGGAACGGAAGCAATGATGCCCAATGATTTGTCTGGGGGCATGAAAAAACGGGTCAGTCTGGCCAGAGCCATTGCCATGGATCCGCAGATTATTTTATATGATGAACCGACAGCAGGGCTGGATCCGCTGCGGTGCATGGATATTAGCCGTCTTATCGTACAGATGCAGCACCATCTGCATGCTACTTCGGTCGTCGTGACCCATGACATGACTTCCGCCTTCTATATTGCAGACCGGCTGGCCTTTCTCCAGGATGGCCGATTTCGGCTGGTTGCGGATACAGAAACGTTTAAGCATACAACAGATACAGATGTGCAGCTGTTCATTCATGGCGGCGAACTTCCAAGCAAAGGGGATGATAGATGATGAAATGGAATGCAGAGGCAAAGGTCGGTTTGGTGACGATTGTAGGCGTTCTGCTGTTTACCTATGTCATCCTTACGCTGGCTCATGCAGAAATATTCGGCAAGCCCGGGTTTGAAATCCGTGCCATGTTTCAGGATGCCAACGGCTTGCAGAAAGGGAATTCTGTCCGCTATGTCGGCGTCAACGTCGGTAAAGTCGAGAAGGTAACGCCTTCCCGAGACGGTGTAGAAGTTCTTCTGCGGCTGGATAAGGGAACGGAAATTCCCAGAGATTCAAAAATATCCATTACGACAGACGGCTTGTTGGGAGAAAAAATGGTATCTATTATTCCAGGCAAGGATAAGGACCATTTATTAGCCAGCGGCGATGTGCTGGATGGTGTACAGGGCAAGACCATGGATGATGTCATGGCCAATGCCAATGAAGTTATTAGCGGTGCCAATGAACTCGTTCATAATATGAATAAAATAGTGGGAAATCCGCAGAACCAGGCAGCCCTGAGCCAGTCCCTGCAGAATGTAGCGGCTCTTACAGGGCAGACGAATCAGATGCTCGATGCCAATGCCGGAAATATCCAGCAGATCACGACGAATATGGCCGCCATGACTGCCCAGATGAATGCATCCCTGCAGAACCTGGACGGTGATGGCGCTACGACCGATAGTGTCCGGGCCATGGCAGCCAATATGAAAGACGTAACAGCCCGTTTTGATACGATTGCCCGGTCCATGGAACAGATGACTACAGACCCGCAGAGTAAGGCTGATATTCAGACGACGCTGCGGAACACGGCGGAAATTACGGAAAAAGTCAATCATATCCTAAATGGCGCATCTGGTATAGAAGCAGGCGGCGAAGCAGGACTGCTGTATAACGATACGAAAAATAAAACCGGTGCCCACGTAAATTTTAAGGTGTACCGCGGCGATTCCTTTGCCTTAATCGGCGCAGAACAGATCGGCGACGGTACAAACCTTAACCTGCAGTATGGCCTGCGCCGCCAGGATTTTGAAAGCCGTCTGGGATTGATTAACGGCGAGCTGGGAGCGGGAATTGACTTCTTTCACACCGGGCCTCTGCGGCTGAGCCTGGAAGGATACGATCCTGACGACTGGCGGTATCGGCTGAAAGCACAGTATCGTATTTTGCCGGACATCTATTTATTTGGCCAGTTTACCCGTCCTATGAAACGAAGCGACGGCGGTAATTATTACGGCATTAATTATGTAT
>NZ_CATWFF010000120.1 GCF_958350005.1 uncultured Megasphaera sp.
GTTAAATATTCATTCATCGAGAGCGGCGGAAGGACTGGCCTTATGATGTCGCGGCAACCTGCATGTACAGGTGCTAAATCCAGCAGGAGTGATCCTGAGAGATGAGCGATAGAATACATGGTATTGACGCTGTTCTCAGGGACAGTGTTATTTTTTTGGAAAGAAGGAATCTCTGTATGCCGCCTATTATTAATCGTTCCTTATGTATCCGCTGCGGGACGTGTGCGCAGATCTGTCCCCTTGATGTCATTCGCGTCAGGCGCGGTGAAGGACGCCGTATTGTCGATGTCCTGGTGAAGTATCCCTATGAATGCTGGCATTGTCTGGCCTGTGTCAAAGATTGCCCCAAAGAGGCTATTACCATGCGGTATCCGTTATCGCATATGATGCTGACTATGGATGTGCCAGGGAAGGAGCAGGGATGATGAAGTTAAGAGATCACAACAAGGTTATTCAGACGGATTTTCTGATTATTGGCGGCGGTATTGCCGGTCTGGAAGCTGCCATTACGGCAGCGGGACTGGGAATTTCCGCAGCCGTTGCTGAAAAGGCTGATACGCGGCGGTCCGGCAGCGGCGCCAACGGCAACGATCACTACATGTGTTATATTCCCGAATGTCACGGTAATGATTTTGACCTGGTTATACGCGAGATTCGCCAGACTATGGAAGGGCCCTGGCAGGACCTGGATATGCTGCGGAAAATGATGCGCCGCAGCTTTGAAATCGTCCAGGAATGGGAGTCCTTTGGCATTACCATGCGGCCTACAGGAAAATGGCATTTTGAAGGCCATACCCTTCCGGGACGGCAGCGGTATCACCTGAAATATGACGGCAGCAAACAGAAGGGCATTCTGACCAAAGAAGCGCTGAAGCGGGGAGCGAAGATCTATAATAAGGTATTTATTAATGATATTCTCTGCAATGACGCCGGCCGGGCTGTCGGTGCCGTCGGCTTTTCCCTGGCTGATGATGAACCGGAACTGCTCGTGTTTCAGGCCAAAGCCGTCCTGGTAGCAACGGCGCAGGCCATGCGCATGTATCCTCACGGTAATCCGGCATATATCTTTAATACCCACAGCTGTCCGGCCGCTGCCGGCGGCGCCGTCATTGCCTACCGGGCCGGCGCCAGACTGGTCAATCTGGACGTTCCCTATATTCATGCCGGCATTAAAGGCTTTCACCGTTCCGGCAAGGCTACGTGGATTGGCGTCTTGTCTGATATTAACGGCAAGTCTATCAGCCCCTTCTGCAGCAAGCCGAACCGGGAAACAGGCGACCCCATGATGGACGTATTCCCGGGAATTTTTGGCGAACGCCTCCAGAAAGGGACAGGGCCGACGTACATGAACTGTACAGACTGTACGCCCGAAGACCTGGCTTATCAGGAAAAGGCCTTCCGCAGTGAAGGCATCGATTCCATTACGGACTACTGCCGGCAGAAGGGCATTGACCTGTCGAAGACGATGGTGGAATTTGGCACGTATGACTATTCGCTGGCTCAGCGGGGCATTGAAATCGATCTGAACGCAGCGACCAATGTTCCCGGCATCTATGCTGCCGGTATTTGCTGCGGCAATGTGCGGGGCAACGTAACCAATGCTTCCGTATGGGGCAAAGTTGCTGCTGAATCGGCAGCAGCCTATGTGCGCACCGTGTCAGAAGAAGATGTCTCGGCTCATCCCCGTATTGAAGAGCGCCGGAAGCTGTACGAAACCTTTCTGCACCGTGCAGAAGGGGCCCACTGGCTGGAAGCAAACTCGACGCTCCAGCAGATTATGGGAACCTACGTCGGCCTTTCCGTCCGGTCTGACACGATGATGACGGCTGGCCTGAAATACCTGGGCGATCTGCACCGGTTCGGCCTGGCTGAATTTAAATGCGAAGACGCTCATGAACTGATGCGGACCATGGAAGTTCTCGATTTGATTGAACTGGCCCAGGCCGTGGCCCTTACGTCGCGGAACCGCCGGGAAACGCGGGGCCATCATAAACGGGTGGACTATACGTATACCAATCCGCTTCTGCAGGATATGTTTCAGACGATCTGCAGAACAGCAGACGGTCAGGTGGAAATGAAGTTTCGCCCCATGCGAACATAACAGAAAGAAGGTATCATAGGGATGACTCAGAAAAAGGCATTTTATTTTTCGTCCCGGACAGTGGATATTATCAATTATCTGCTCTTTCCGGCCATTATCTTGCTCATATGGTTTTATGCGACGACAGAAGGTCATGTTTCAGAACTCCTCATGCCGTCCATTCCGTCGGTTGCTGCCAATATTGGCGACCAAATCCATACGGGACAGCTGCAGAAGGATATTTTAATCAGTCTGTCCAGCGTCCTGCGGGGGTATTTCCTGGGGGCCGCTCTGGCCATCGTCATTGGCGTGGCCATGGGCCTGTCAGCGCGGTCCAATAAATTTTTTGCCCTGGTTATGGACAGTATCCGCCAGGTTCCGGGCCTGGCCTGGTTTCCCTTGATTATTTTATGGTTTGGCGTCGGCGACATGGCCAAAATCGTCCTCGTTGCCCGCGGAGCCTTCTTCCCTGTGCTGATTAACACCATTCACGGCGTCCAGGGAATTAATCCGGCTTACCGCGATTTAATCCGCCTCTATCATGTCAAGCGGTGGGATGTCATTACGAAATTATATATCCCGTCGGCCCTTCCCTTTGTCTGCACAGGCCTGCGGCTCGGCGCCGGCATGGCCTGGATGTCCGTCGTCGCTGCTGAAATGATGGGCGCTACGTCGGGCCTGGGGTTCCGCATCATTACGGCCCAGCAGCTGATGAAATCCAACATCCTCATTGCCGATATTATCGTCATTGGCATACTGGGCTGGATTCTGGACTATGGACTGAAGACGATTTCCCGTAAAGCCCAGTCCTGGAAAGATGCATAAAGGAGACAGACTATGATGGATAAAAAAGATATTGTCATCGAGAATCTGGAAAAATCATATATCGTAAACGGGGAAAAGCGGACGGTCATTCAGGGCCTGAACCTGACCATTCACGACGGTGAATTTATCAGCATCATCGGCCACAGCGGCTGCGGAAAAAGTACGCTCCTGCGCATTATTGCCGGCCTGGATACCCATCAGAGAGGGACCATTTCCCTGGGGGGCCAGCCCATTACCGGGCCGGGCACAGACCGGGGCATGGTCTTTCAGGACCATCGCCTGCTGCCGTGGCTTACGGTGTACGATAATATTGCCTTTGGCTACTATGAAGGCACGGCAGAAGAACGGGATGAACAGATTATGAAAAACATCCGCCTCGTCGGGCTGGAAGGGTTTGAAGATGCCTATCCTCATCAGCTGTCCGGCGGCATGTCCCAGCGGGCTTCTATTGCCCGGGCACTGCTCCATAAGCCGCAGGTACTTCTTCTGGACGAACCGTTCGGCGCCCTCGATGCCCTGACGAGAATGCAGATGCAGAACGAAATGCTGCGGATTTGGGAAGAAGAAAAGACGACCATGATTTTGGTCACTCATGATATTGATGAAGCCATTTATCTGAGCGACCGCATTGTCGTACTGGACCGCAATCCGGCTCATGTAAAAAAGATTCTGCCCTGTACGCTGCCCCATCCGCGCAAACGAACGAACCCCGATTTTGCACAGATGCGCAATGTCGTATACCGCAACTTCTTTGATGAAGGTAATGAATATATTGAATATATGATTTAACGAGGGTGCTATGAGAAGAAAACGCAGAAATTATGTCACCTGGATCGTATCTGCCGTCATATCAGTCGTACTGATTGCCATTATGTGGCTCGGTGCTGATATGAGCCGCAATGGCCGCATGCTGAAGTTTGGCTATGTAGCCGTCAACAGCGACGTCATATCCGGGCTGACCGGCATTGCCATTGATCAGGGATATATGGCAGAAGAATTGAATAAAGTGCATGCTGAGTTCCAGCCCATGCCCTTTGCCAAAGGCGGCCCGGCAGTCAATCAGGCGCTGGCCGGCGGCAACATCGATATGGCCCAGCTCGGCGAAGTCCCGGCTGCTGTGGCGAAATCGCGGGGAGCAGAAACGACGCTGATTGACGTGCAGCCCCTGGATTACTCGACTCATATTGTGACGCGAAAGGGTCTGGGAGCCCAGTCTGTCCGCGAGTTAGCCGGGAAAACCGTGGCTGTTCAGTTTGGGTCATCTCAGCATATTGTACTGCTGAAGCTGCTGCAGCAGAACGGCCTGACCGAAACGGATCTGCATCTGATTAACATGACTGAAGTAGATGCGGCCACAGCGGTGTCGACAGGCAGCATTGATGCTGCTGTAACGACGGCTGCCAAGGGCTTTCTGCTGGCTCAGGCCGGCAACGCCGACGTCCTTTTCGACACGAAAGGCCATCCGGAATTGTCCCGCCTGACCGTATTTGTCGTGCGGTCGCAGTTTGCCAGGGAACATCCGGAAATCCTGACAGCCTATTACCGGGCTCTCCTCCGGGCCAGGGAGTATATCAAAAACCATCCGGAAGATATGCGGGCTCTGTATATCAAGGCCGGAACGGACTCATCCGTTATTGATACGGTATATCCGCAGCTGACCGATTACGGCACTGATGTAGGCGCTAAGGACGAGAATTTGCAGCGATACAGCGGAATTATCCAGTTCCTGCAGCAGCGCCAGGTCATTGATACTCCTGTTGATATATCGCAGTGGTACAATGGGGAGTATTATCAGAACGCACTGAATGAAATGTCTTCGTCTTCATAAGGATGCTCAAATCGCCGGGAGAATAATGGCGCCATTATTCTCCCGGCGATTTTTTAAACCTTTTTGCAGGTCTATGTCCTTTTTATATGCATATCGCTGCAGATATGCTGAATTTATATATGTGAAAATGCGAACAACCTTTGACGATACGGTCTGACCATGGGACAATAGAGACAGAATGAATCGGATGAGGATGAACAGGTATGGCCAAGGTAGCATTAAAACTCGAGCAAAAACTGAAGATATCGCAGCTGCAGAAGTTGACGATTCAGCTCATGACGCTTCACGGACAGGACCTGCAGGAGTATCTGCAGGCTCAGGTCACGGAAAACCCTCTGCTGGATATTCGCTATCCTGATGTGCGGTCTGGAAGGGGACCGATGAAGGACGAACGGCCTATAGGCAATCTCCGCAGCCGCGGCGAGTCCCTGGAAGAGATGCTCATGAAAGAACTGCGCCAGCAGGATGTGCCGAAACCGGTATTGCTGGCTGCCGGTCTGGTGATACAGTCGCTGGATGAGAAAGGTTTTTTTACGGGATCCTTAGAAGACCTGGGGCAGTCCTGTCATCTGAGCAGGAGGGATATGGAAGAAGGACTTCAGCTGGTACAGTCTTTTGAGCCCCCGGGAATTGGCGCCCGTTCCATTCAGGAAGCCCTGCTTATTCAGGCCCGGCGTCATGACGGGACTCCGCCGGGGACAGAAAGGCTTCTGCAGGAGCATTATGACGACTTCATTCACGGCCGCTGGCAGCGCATTGAAAAGGCACTGAAACTGGGCGCTCATGAACTGGATAGTATTCGTCATTTTCTGAAAGGCTTATCGCTGCAGCCGGCTTCCCCTGTTTGTGAACAGACGAACTATGTACGGCCTGATGTGGAACTGGTATGTCAGGATGGAACCGTGTCTGTCCGGTCTCTGGAAGAGCTGCCGGAAGTGTTCTTTCGCGATGATTTATATGCCCTGTATGACGGCGCCGGCGATGGGGCGGCAAAGGCCTTTATCCGCAAGGCCCGGCGGGGTTTTCTGGATCTGCAGACTGCTCTGGCCTGGCGCTGGCAGTCAGTCGTCGCTGTCATGGAGTGTATTGCCCGGCATCAGGAAAACTTTTTTCTCCACGGCCATTCCCTTCGCCCTCTGTCGCAGCTGGATATTGCAGCCCATACGGGACTGAGTACGGCTACGGTCAGCCGGGTCTGCCGGAACCGGTACGTCTTGTTTGCCTCGAAAACCTATGCTGTACAGGATTTTCTGGCCCAGGCCTATCGCTGCAGCAGTCATGAAGAAGGCTGCATTTCGGATAAGGCTATTATGGAAAAGATTTCCTCTTTTATTGCCCGTGAAGAAGCAGCTCATCCCTGGTCCGATCAGGAGATTGCCGAGTATCTGCTGGGAGAACAGATTCAAATCGCCCGGCGAACAGTGGCAAAATTCCGATTCAGAATGAATATTCCCAACAGCTGTATGCGAAAAAGAATAAAGAAAAGACGATTGTATCCTTAAGGTGGATTGAAGTGTGAAAGATAAAGCACTATACTATAT
>NZ_CATWFF010000121.1 GCF_958350005.1 uncultured Megasphaera sp.
ATCCATGTGCTGATACCATCCTCTACAAAAATTTATATATATATTATCGTATATTCTAAAGGAAAAGTAAATACACAAGAAAGATTTAAATTTGAAATTTACCCATCTTTTTTTGCAGAGATTCCGTCAAATCATGGAGCCATGCGGAAATCGCCGTTCAACTCAGAGAATTGCTTCTTAAATCCATCTGTCATGTACACAGAACCATCGGCAGCTGTTATTTCACATTCTACGCCAGGCATGGTCCGCACGAGTTCCAGCCCTTTTTCCGGCCCCAGTACAAATACGACCGTCGTCAGAATATCGCTGAGCATGCCGCCATGGGGAACAGAGCTGTCGACGACGATGGAGTCACTCATGACGCCGGAGTCGGCAGGATACCCGGTTCGGGGATCAAAGATATGATGATACCGGACGCCGTCCTGAATAAAGTACCGTTCATAGTCGCCCGATGTAGACAGGTTCTGATCTTCAATGGCCACAATGCCCAGGTAGTTGCCGTCTGTATCGGAACGGGGATGCTTCATGCCAATGTTCCAGGCCTTTCCCTTGCTCGTCTTGCCAATAGCATACATGGAGCTGGCTCCCATATTGATCAAGCCACTTTCGATATGATGCTGTTCATAAATCTTGCGAATTTCATCGACAGCATATCCTTTAGCCACGCCGCCCAGGTCAATAGCCATACCTTCTCTGGCCAGCATGACGCTGTGATCTTCCGGACGGAGAAGGATATCCCTGTAATTGACGAGCTGCAGGGCCTGGTCTATTTCGGCCCGAGACGGTACATGCTGACTGTCTGTGCCGATTTGCCACAGGTTGGTCATGACGCCGACAGTAATATCCCATTCACCGCTGCTCTTTTCCGAATAGTCCCGGGCAAAGGAAATCATTTCATATACAGCCGGATCTACCTGCACATAGTGTTTGCCGGCAGCCGCATTGATTTTGGCAACGTCACTGTCCGGACGCTGCGAGCTGGCTAATGCATCCAGTTCATTGATGCGGGAAAAACTCTCGTTAACTGCCTGTTCCGCTTCTGCTCCGACGGCACGAAGCGAAATGGACGTATCCATGGCTATTCCGCTCCGTTCAAAAGAAGACTCCGGATGCAGAGCGCATCCGGAGCAACTTAAGACCATCAGAAAAGCTGCGGTAACGACATATCGTACTTTGCCTTTCCAGTTCATGTATTAACCTATCTTTTCTTCCACTTTGGCATCAGCAATCAGTGTTGCAATAGCCTTAGTCGGACATTTCGTAACGCACGTAGCTTCTTCGCAGGTACGGCAGATTTCCGGATTGACGACAGCCAGATGATCGACAACCTTGACACCGCCTTCGTGAGCGCAGTTTCTCATGCAGAGACCGCAGCCAATGCAGGCAGCAGAGCAGTCTTTGCGGGCAACGGCACCCATTTCTTTTGAAGAGCAGCTGACAGCAACTTTAGCGCTGACCGGCAGCAGTTCAATAACGTGGTTCGGACAAATGCTTGCACATTTGCCGCAGCCAGTACAGAGCTGTTTATTTACTTTCGGCAGTCCGTCTTCGCCCATGGTCATAGCGCCAAAGGGGCAGTTCCGGACACAGTTGCCAAAACCAAGACAGCCATATTTACAGAATTTCGGGCCCTGCTGTACCGTCTTGGCAGCAGCACAGTCATGAACACCTTTGTATTCATAGGCCAGTTTGGCAATGCCGTTGCCGCCGCGGCAGCGGATATGTGCATATTTCGGTTCTGTTTCTTCAGCAACTTTACCGGTCAGTTTTGCTACGATAGCAGCAACTTCTGCCTTGCCAGGAACGCAGAGGTTAGGCGGAACATCAGGATCCAAAACAACAGCTTCTGCATATTTAGCACAGCCGGCAAACCCGCAGGCACCGCACTGGCCTTTTGGAAGGGCTTCTTCTACTTCGCCAATAAGCGGATTTTCTGCCATGGCAAATTTTTTATCGGCAAAGGCCAGGATAAATCCAAAGACAATACCGATGCCAACCATAACGACGACTACCATCATGGCCATTTCAGTGTAATTCATTACTTCCCACTCCTTTACGTTATATCATGCCGGAGAAACCAAGGAATGCCAAGGCCATCATCCCGGCAACGATAAAGGCAATCGGTGTTCCCTTTAATGCATGAGGAACAGCGGCATAATCCAATTTTTCACGGCAGCTTGCCATCAGAATCAGAGCCAGTGCAAAGCCCAGGCCGGAACCAACGGCAAATACAAGGTTTTCAAGGAAATTATAATTACTCGTAATACTGATAACCGGCACGGACAGGACAATGCAGTTCGTGGCAATCAGCATGAGGTAAATGCCCCACATGTTGTACAGGGTCGGAGACATTTTCTTGATGACAATTTCCAGCAGCTGTACGAAGCTGGCAATGAGGACAACGAACGAAATCGTCCGCAGGAACGTCAAATCAAGAGGAACCAGTACGAAGTTGTAGAGAAGCCATGCCAGAACCGTACTCATCGTAAGGACGGACGTTACGGCAAAGCCCATGCCAACGGAGGCATTCAGGTTTTTGGAAACGCCGAAGAAAATACACAGGCCGAGGAACTTAGTCAATACGAAGTTGTTAATCAGTACTGCCCCGACAAACAGCGTAAAGAATTCCATTATCCTTCACTCCCTTTCAGTTGTCTTGCTCTTTCGCGAGATTCATTCCATTTTTTCAGACCAGCCATCATGAAGCCGATGAGCATGAAAGCTCCAGGCGGCAGAGCCATAATCAGAGCCGGCTGATAGGACGGGCCAAAGACGGGAATGCCCAGCAGCGTGCCGTTGCCGAGAACTTCACGAACGACGGAAATGAGGAGCATGGCAATGGTAAAGCCGACGCCCATGCCCATGCCGTCGAGGAAGGAAACGACAATGCCGTTTTTCGATGCAACCGATTCTGCACGGGCCAGGATAATAGCGAATACGACGACCAGGTCAAGGTATACGCCCAGGGCTTTGTACAGATCCGGAGCAAAGGCCTGCAGGAACAGCTGTACGCACGTTACAATCGTAGCGATACAGGTAATATATACAGGCACACGGACTTTCTTATTGATCAGCTTACGGATAATAGATACTACTACGTTATTCGAGGTAATAACGAACCATACAGTCAGACCCATGGTAAGGCCATTGACAACGCTCGTCGTAACGGCAAGGCCAGGGCACAGGCTCAGGGCCAGAACGAAGTATGGGTTTTCTTCAATAATGCCTCTAGTAAATACTTTCCAAAGACTCATTATTTTTTACCCCCTATCTGAGCTGCTTTTTCTACAGCTTCTTTTACGCCATTCGTAAAAGCACGGGACGAAATGGTTGCGCCAGTCATGGCCTGAATTTTATCTTTCACGCCATGTTCTTTGGTAACTTCCAGATTTTCCGCTTTTTTGCCTTTAAACTGGTCTTTAAACGGAGATTTTGCGCCTTTATCGCCGAGGCCAGGCGTTTCATTGGCTTCCAGAACAGTGTAGTCAATAACCGTTCCGTCAGCCGCAACAGCTGTCAGCATCTTAATGGGGCCGCCGTATCCTTTCGGAGCCGTCGGAATGATGTAGGCAATTTTCTGACCGCCTTTTTCAGCAACGAACGTATCTTTTTCTCCCGGAACTTCTACGAACTTATCTGCATCGGGAACCAGCGTCTTCATGGAATCCTGTTTCAGCTGTTCTGCCTTTTCCTTGGCAATAGGAACCGTAACAAAGGCTACAGCACCGATAATACAACCGGAAACGAGACATGTGAGGACAAGGTTCATGGCGACGTGAACGACACCGCCTTCATGTTTTTCTGCCATTTTATTTAGCCCCCTTTGTCTTGACTGCACCAAAGACAGTCGGTTTTACGAGGCGGTCAATAAGGGGAGTCAATGTATTCATCAGCAGGATAGAATAGCAGACGCCTTCCGGATAGCCGCCGAAATAGCGAATCAAGACAGTAATAATACCTGCACCTAAGGCGAAGATCATCTGGCCTTTCAGCGTAATCGGCGCTGTTACCATATCGGTTGCCATGAAGAAAGCACCGATAATCAGGCCGCCGGCCATCATTTCAAACAGGGCAATGTTGGCACTGCCATAAACGAGACCCATAAGGATACCGACTGTAGCGATCATGATAACAGGAACCTGCCAGTTTACATAGCCCTTATAAATCAGATACAAGCCGCCAAGGATCAACAGTACTGTAGAGGTTTCACCGAGGGAGCCATTACGGGTACCGATGAACAGGCTCTGGTAAATTGCACCCCAGTCGTTGGTGCCAAACAGGTTGAACAGGGCTTCTGTGCCGCCGTGTTTGAAGACGTTCAGCGGCGTAGCGCCGGCAACGCCGTCGACGACAGTGCCGTTCAGCTGGGTCCATGTCGTCATGGCTACTGGCCAGGAAACCATCAGGCCTGCACGGCCGACATGAGCGGGGTTGAAAATGTTATAGCCCAGGCCGCCCATAGACTGTTTACAGACGACGATGGCCAGGAACGAACCGATGATGCTCATCCACCAGGGCAGGCTCGGCGGGCAGCACATAGCCAGCAGCAGGCCTGTAATAACAGCGGAACCATCGCTGATGGTGACCTTGCGGTGCATCAGTTTTTCCCATAAAAATTCAAAAACAACGGCAGACACAACAGCGACGATAATATTGACCAGGGCGTTTACGCCAAAGTAATATACGCCGAATGCAGCAGCCGGCACGAGGGCGGCAACGACGCTCCACATAATCTTAGGAATCGTTTCGTTACAGCGAACATGCGGTGAAGATGATACAGTAAGTTTTAATTCCTGCATGTCTTTAGCATCCTTTCCCATAGTTTGTCCTTTCGCTTCTGGACTCATGATATCCCTTCTTCCATTAGATCTTAGGCTTTCGCAGCTGCTTTGGCAGCTTTTTCCTTCGCTGCCTGCTGGATAGCTTTGCACTGGCCTTTAGCATTGCGAATATACTGGACAATATTGCGTTTTGCCGGACAGGTGTATACACAGCTACCGCATTCTACGCAGTTCATAACGCCATATTCCATGCATTTATCCCAGGCTTCACAGGAAGCAAAGATACTCAGCTGACTCGGAATCAGGCCCATCGGACATGCCTGAACGCAGCGGCCGCAGCGAATGCACGGTTCTTCTACGCCGACCTGGCATTTTTCAGGAGACAAGGCAAGAATCCCTGATGCACCTTTGGTAATGGGAACATCCAGCTGATATTGTGCCAGTCCCATCATAGGACCACCGGCAATGACGCGATCCGGCTGCTGGGAGAAACCGCCGCAGAAATCAATGGCTTCCTGGAACGTCGTACCAATGCGAACACGCAGGTTCTTCGGTTCTTTAATGCAGTCGCCCGTTACGGTCGTAAGGCGTTCGATAAAGGGAATACCATGGCATACAGCATCAGTAATGGCAATAACCGTACCGACGTTGCTGACGACGCAGCCGACGTTCATGGGAAGTCCGCCCGGTTCTACCAGACGGCCCGTGCAGGCTTCGATCATCATTTTTTCAGCGCCCTGAGGGTACTTCGTTTTGCACGTAACAACCGTAACTTCCGGAATATCCTTGAAAGCTTCCGTCAGGTTTTTAATGGCTTCAGGTTTATTATCTTCAATGCCGATATAGCCCTTCTTTACGCCCAGGGCTTTCATGCAGATCTGTACGCCTGTAACCAGTTTTTCCGACGTTTCTTTTTCTACCATGGCCCGATAGTCACAGGTCAGATAGGGTTCGCATTCGGCGCCGTTGACGATGAATGTATCGACCGGTTTGTTCGGAGCCAGCTTGACATGAGCCGGGAAGGTAGCACCGCCGCAGCCGACGACACCGGCTTTTTTAATCAGCTCAATAATTTCCTTGCTATCCAGCTGTTTCCAGTCATGTTCTTCCGGAAGACCTTCGAGCCATTCGTCTTTGCCGTCTGCCTGGATGACGACAGCCATGCATTTGACCATCATGTTGTGCGGCATCGGGGCTACTTTGACTACCTTACCGGATGTCGATGCATGAATGTCTGCATGGAGGAACGCATCGCTGGTCCCAATGAGCTGTCCTTTCTTGACCAAGTCGCCAACTTTGACGGTCGGCGTACAGGGTGCGCCAAAATGCTGGCTCATAGGGATGACTACTTGACCCGGTACTGCTAGGGTTTCAATGGCTTTATCTTTAGCGTAGATTTTGCCATCGTCAGGATGAACCCCACCTCTTTTAAAGGTATTCAACATCAAAAATCACCTCATTAAATA
>NZ_CATWFF010000122.1 GCF_958350005.1 uncultured Megasphaera sp.
ATATATATTTCTTTAAAAGCGGATATACCACTTCTAAATCAGAAATTAGGCAAGCTTCAGGGCGTTCCGAAGAACGCCCTGTCCTTGCTGAGTGAAACTGTTGAAATTAGAGAATTTCAGAGAAGGCCTGCCTTTTTGCCCCGATAGGAGGCGACTGAAAGGAGATTCCTTGCGGATGGCAAAAAGGACAGAATCTGAATTCTGATAGCTTATTTTACAGAATTTCAGAGAAAGCCTGAATACGCGTACGGAGCTGTTCGAGGGACGGCGATTCAATGTCGACGTCGAGAACCGTGTAGCGGAGACCTGCTTTTTCGAATTCAACTTTGTAAATAGGATAGTCGAATTCTTCAGGATCGCAGAAGCGCATCATGCATACGACAACAGCATCAGCATTGTATTTCTTGGCCATGTCGATGAGCATCTGTCCACGCGGTTTGTCTGTGTTCATAGCCAGCGGGCAGCCATCGAAATCCTGCCACTGTTTGGACAACTGTTCCAGCGGATCAATGCCGTACGGTACGTCTGTACGGAACTGACGGGATTCCTGAGCCAGGTCGTCAGCTACGACAGCGAGGTTGAATTCCTGGAAGATGTCGAGGAGTTCATCCGGTTCAGCCATAATGCCGGAGAGGATGACTTTTTTGCCATTCCAAGGAGTTACTTTTTCGGCTTTTACAGCGTCGATGAGTTCGCGAACCAATGCAGTATGTTCTGCTTTGTCCATGAACCAGCGAGCTTTGATAACGTCATGACGTTTTACCGGTGTGAAGATCTGCGGGTACTGAGCAGCAACGTCGCAGAATTCACGCATAACCTGACGGTTAGCATTGTATACGCGGATAGCTTCCTGAATAGCCATGTCGGAAATGGTTACGCCAAGGATTTTTTCCAGTTCGCTGCGAACGCCTTCGTATTCAGCTTTCAGGAAATCAACAGCAGCTTCGATTTTACGGTTCTGCGGATGCGTGAAGACGATAACCGGAGCTTTGCCGTGCCATTTCTGGCTCATGCAGCGGAGCGTATCACAGGGAACGGAGAAGATAACAGCGTCGAGACAGTCATAGGTGCCGTTGAGCTGCAGTTCCATGTCAGCCTGCATCAGGGAGCAAGCGAACGGAGGAAGGTATGTACGAGCTTCGGAAATAACCGGTTTCTGTGCGCCAAAGAGGCCTACAGGAAGAGCACCGGCAGCGTATACGATTTCTTCCGGAGCGTAGTACGGCATCATGCCGACCAGTTTTTTGCCCGATTTTTTATAAGCTAAAACAGTTTTCTGAGGGTGATTTGCTACTTCTTGTAATTTGCTGATCAGTTCATCAATCTTGCTCATTAGTGGTTGCCTCCTTCAGTGGCTTTCTTTTCATCCATTGCTTCACACAGTGCTTCTACGCGGGTATCGAACTGTGCTTCCGAGAAATTACGCGGGTCAGTCTGGTCGCCGTCGAAAATAACGTACGGAACGCCGAGGTTTTTCTGTACCCGTTTGCCGCCTTCGTCGTTGAGGAGGCTCATGTTCTTGCAGGAACGGTTCTGATGCATGATCAAGCCGTCGCACTGGCCGTCTTTAACGACTTTTTCCAGAACGGCACCACGCTGTTCGAGGCAGCAGTTAATGTAGGTGCGGGTATAGGCTTCAGCCATGGATTCGAGGTTGCCTGGTTCGTAGGAAACGTCCCACATGCCAGGATATGCAGAACCAGTCATGAGAGCGCCTTTGCCTTTCAGTTCTTTGAAGGTGTGGCCCAGAGCAATCCATACGGCAATGCCTTCCCAGGTAACACGGGTTTTTTCGTTGTCGCCGAAAGCCCATTTCTTAGCAGCTACTTTAGCTTCCAGTTCTTTAACCAGTTTGTTGAACGTAATTTCAGAGTAGTTCAGGGAACGAGCAGCAACAGCCAGGCCCATGAAGTTGAACAGGTCAAAGCCATTGAGCGGGGACGGTTTGTACGTCAAGAAGGAAGCAATTTTATTCCAGGCAGCGATAGAACGCTGTGTCTGTTTCTGTACTTCGAAGAATTTGTCATAGTCGAAAGGACGGCCGCAGATTTCTTCGAGCTGTTTAATAGCGTGTTTGAATTCGCCTACGATATACTGTTTAGCATGTTTCGTAACCGGATAGGTATGGTTGAACGGAACGTCGATCGTAATCAGAGGAATGTTCAGTTCTTTAGCGATGTTTTCGTACCATTTGAGCAGAGTGTTGCAGATATTGTTGCAAGTGAGGATCAGGTCCGGCAGGGGAATGGGAGAAGCCGGGGAGTTTTTCAGGACATCCGGTTTTTCACCTGTTTTAGCTTCCTGCAGGAGGCATTCCAAATAGCCCATGTTAACGCGGCAGTAGGAACAGATATCCTGATTGTAGCCTTTATTTTCAGCTACTTCCAGCATAGCCGGAGCGCCGTGACGGGCACCGATGCCAGCTGCATGTGTTTCCGGATATACGATGGCAATATCCATAGCCGTGCAGAATTCCGGAGGTGCAACCGATGCAGACCAGCAGACGAGGCGGCCTTCTTTTTTTGCTTTTCTTGCGTCTTCATCGACTTTCGGCAAGAAGTAGCCCAGAGCTTCTTTGGAGCTCATGCTTTCAATATCAACTACTTTTTCTTCACTCATTACTATCTCTCCTTATGTGTAACCTTATAATTGTAAACGTCGCAGGGCGGACGGTCTGACCAGGTACAGCCAGATCGTCCGGACTAAGCGGCGTGACGTACCATTAGCGGGTAACTTTTTCGTAGGCGATCAGGGCAGCTCCCAGGGCACCGATAACCTGCGGATATTCGGCAACATGAGCGGGAACACCCAGTTCCTTTGATACGGCATCGACGACACCGGCATCGCGGGAACCGCCGCCAGTCATGGTCAGATCTTTGCCGACGCCGACACGGCGGACGAGGGCACAGGCCTTGCTGGCAATGGATTTATGAACGCCTGCGACAATATCTTCTTTCGGAATATTTTTAGAAAGAAGGGAAATAACTTCTGATTCAGCAAATACCGTACAGGTACTGCTGACTTTAGCCGGATGTTTGGAACGGAAATACCAGTCGCCCATTTCCGAAATAGGAATTTCCAGTACTTTGGACATGACATCGAGGAAACGACCCGTACCGGCAGCACACTTGTCGTTCATGGCAAACTGCATGACGAGACCTTGGTCATTTAATTTAATGGCCTTGACGTCCTGTCCGCCAATATCGAGGATTGTCGTCGTACCGGGACACTGGAAAAGAGCTCCTTTTGCGTGGCAAGTAATTTCGCTGATTTCACCTTTAGCAACGGACACGTTAAAACGGCCATAGCCTGTAGCGATAATATTTGCCATGTCTTCAATAGACAGTCCAGAATGGGCAAATACTTCTTTGAGTACCTTGTCCGGACCGGAAGAACCAGTGCCGACTTGCACGACCCGGTGGTGGAGGATTTTTTTGCCGTCTTCTAAGATGACAGCCTTAGATGATGAAGAACCAACATCAATTCCCAGTGTATACATTGTGTGAGTCATTCCTTTCCATGTGGGAAGTTTTGGTATTAGTCGTTAAAAGGATTGGCGTTACTTCTGTTAATGGGGGCAACAGTCTGAACGTATTCGACGAGGATGCCCTGGTCTGTCGACGGACGACGGAAGTTGACGATGATATCATCTGTACCCTGAACGGCTTTCTTTTCCAGCATGCAGCCCGGGCATTCTTCTTCCATTATCTGACGAACTTTTTCAACGTCTGCTACTTCAAAGGCGATATGGGCAATGCCGCCTTTACCATGGTTGAAGTTTTTCAGTACGCTGCCTTCGTGAGGAACGATGAATTCGATAGGGGTGTTGTTCGGGCCGGTCTTCGTGAATACCAGGTCAGCCTGATATGCTTTAACAAAGCCGGAGTAGTCTACTTCAAGACCGTTGTTTTTAATGAATTCATGGGCTGCATCCAGCGTCGGCAATACGATGCCAATGTGATGGAGCCGCATGGGATGCCATTTTTCGTTCAGCTTGCCAGCTTCGCCGAGGGAGGCAAAGGGATTTACGTTGTATCCTTTAATAGGAGCTGTTTTTTCTACATATTCAACGAGGATGCCTTCGTTGGTAGAAGGACGACGGAAGTTAACGATAATATCGTCAGTACCCTGGACAGCTTTCTTTTCCAGCATACAGCCTTCTTTCTGGCCTTCCATTTCCTGACGGACGCCTTCAACGTCGCTGACTTCGAAAGCGATATGAGCAATACCGCCTTTGCCGCCGTTGAATTTCGTCAGGACCCCTTCGCGGGGGATGATCATTTCAATTGGGCTGCATGTGTCGCTGTGTTTGGTGAAAATCAGGTCAGCATGGTATGCGTCGACAAAACCGGCGTAATCAATTTCCAGACCGTTGCTCTGCATAAAATCGTGGGCTTTCTGCAAGCTCGGCAGTACGATGCCGACGTGATGCATTCTCATTGGTTTCATTGGTACTAGACACTCCTTTAAGTATTGATATATATAGTGTTATATAGTATGTATTACCTATTTCTTTAATCCCATGGGGCCATCAGCAAAGATGCGTTCGTCCATGGTGGTGTAGCCGTCAACAATAGGTTTGAATTCCATGTGAGCCAGAATATCTTTTTCTACATCAATGCCCGGTGCAACTTCGATAAGGCGCAGGCCTTCTTCTGTCAGTTTGAATACGCACCGTTCCGTAATGTAGTATACGTGCTGGCCCCGTTTAGCAGCGAGTTTGCCGTTGAACGTAATCTGATCGACAGCGTTGATGAATTTCTTCTTTTTCCCTTCCTGGAGGATATGGAGCTTGCCGTCTTTTACTTCGACTTTCAGGCCGCTGGCCGTAAAGGTACCGCAGAAGTAAACGTTCGGCGTCTGCTGAGAAATGTCAGGGAAACCGCCGCAGCCGGCAATGTTTGTGCCGAACTTGCTGACGTTGATGTTGCCGTTCACATCGCACTGTGCCAGGCCTAAGAACGTCTGATCCAGGCCGCCGCCATCGTAGAAGTCAAACTGGTAGGTGTGGTCAATAATGGCTTCGGCATTGCGGGTGGAACCGAACTGTGCGCCGCCCTGCGGTACGCCGCCAATAGCACCATTTTCGACGGTCAGTGTAATCGTATCGGCAATGCCTTCTTCACTGGCAATGGATGCAACGTATTCCGGAGCACCTACGCCGAGGTTGACGACGGCATTGTCCATCAGGGCCAGTGCGCCGCGACGGCCGATGATCTTCTTGGCGCTCATGGGAAGGGGAGCACCTGTTTCACCGAGGGGAGCCCGGCGTTCGCCGCACAGCGTCGGATCGAAGGCACAGCCAAAGGCCTGTTCATGATCTTCTTCATCAGCAACGACGACGTAATCGACGTAAATGCCGGGGATCTTAACGAGACGAGCGTCCAGTGTACCGTGTTCTACAACGCCTTTAACCTGGACGACGACGATGCCGCCGCAGTTATGAACTGCCTGAGCTACTGACGTGTTTTCCAGGGGAGCTACTTCTTCTTCCATCGTGATGTTGCCAACTTCATCGGCATAGGTGCCGCGAAGGAAAGCAACATTAATGGGGAATGTCGGATAGAAGAGCTGTTCCTGACCTTCGATTTCCATTAATTTAACAATATCTTCTTTTGTTACGTCGTTCAGTTTGCCGCCGCCCTGACGAGGATCCAGGAACGTTCCCAGACCGATGTCCGTGAAGATACCCAGTTTATGGCCGGCTAATGCGCGGAACAAGTGTACCAGTGTACCTTGTGCACAGTTGTAAGCTTCGATTTTATTTTCTACGGCCAGTTTGGCAATAGCCGGAACGGTCTGATAGTGACCGAGAATAGCCCGTTTCAGCAGGCCTTCATGGGCCAGATGTTCACCGCCGCGGCCGTCGCGTTTGCCCTGCGAAGCAGCGTACATATACGTCAGATTCTTAGGGCTTCCTGTTTCAAGGAACCGTTTTTCCAATGCTTTTGTCAATGCTTCCGGATGAGCGCAGCTGACGAAGCCAATAGACGTCAAGGTGTCATTGTCTTTTACAAGCTGTGCTGCCTCACTTGCTGTGATAATTTTCACTTTCTTCATTGTTGTATACATCCTCCTTTAGATATACCTGTCTCGAATGTATCACTTACATTCTTTGAATGAATGATAAATAGAAACTGCATATTCGACTAAGGAATAATTTGATGAATGTACTCG
>NZ_CATWFF010000123.1 GCF_958350005.1 uncultured Megasphaera sp.
ATATTAAAAGCAACCATATTATACCCGCAAAGAGAAATAATATGGACAGACGGGGTAATTTATTCCTATGATTCCGACGAAAACAGAATGATCCCCGGTGAGAAAACGACGGAAATTCGCCCGAATACATGGGGCGATGGGTTAGCTTGGGTTGTAGATGGTTTAGTTGGGCGTAAGGAAAAATTAAAGAAGTATAAGGCTGATATGGAAAAGGAGAAAAAGGAACAGGCAGAAAAGGAACAGAAGGAAAAAGAAATCGCTGAAAAGAAGAAAAAGGAACAGGAAGAAGAAGCAGAGAAAGCAGAACAGCAAGAAAGAAATGCCACCATTGCCGGTGCTATCATCGGCGGTCTAGGCGCTTTGCTGCACTGGTAACGATGCCGTTCTTTATAATCTCGGCGCTGCAGGTGCGCAAAATCGCATTTTTTCACATCGTATGTTCATGATATTCGGAAATGACAGAAGCCCCGTCTCTTGCGGATGGGGTGTATTTTTGCATTGTTTTACATACGGACTGGGCGCATATACTCGCCTGGGCCGTATTTTTTATGCCGTGACGGGTGAATTGTTGATATATTGAATAATTCTTGTCTAATCTTGCAGGTTTTTCGTATATTGTGACAGTATTCGTCAATCTATATGTTTGACAGGTTAAATATGGTATGATTTTAAGTAATATAACTGATGAAGGGAGTTTACTATGAGTGAAGAGAAAAAGCTGATGAATCGGCGGACCTTTTTGAAGGCAACTGTTGCAGCGGCGCTGGGATCGATTCTGCTGCCCAAACTGGGACTGGCCGGCTCGGCGCAGTTTCAGGCTGATTCCCTGCAGGTCTGGTCCTGCGGCGGTCTGGCTGAGCCTCTTATGGAGGTCAATGCCCTGTATGAGCAAAAGCGGGGGATTCGAATCAATTATACCGGTGCCAGGGCTGGAACCTTAGGGAAAGCCCTGCTCAGCGGTGCTTCGACAACGGAAATCTTTGCCGCCCGCGGGATGAAAACGGTCAAGTCTCTGCGCAAGGCAGATAAGATGGTGTATTTCAAGCCTCTGTGCTTTACAGAATATGTCATCATTACGCCGAAAGACAATCCGGCAGGTATTCAGAAGATTGATGATATGGCCAAGCCCGGCGTACGGGTCATTCTGCCTCTGGGGGCTTCGCCTCCTGGCGGCGATTCGGTAGTACAGATATTGAAAAAGGCCAATCTGGAAGGGGCTGTGCGGAAAAATATGGTCAGCGAGGAAAGCTGTGTCGTTACGATGATGCCCAAGATCATTGCCGGAAAAGGGGATGCATCTATTGTGGAACGGCGCCTGACCTGTCAGGATCAGTATGCCGGCAAGGTCAACGTCATTCCCATTGATCCGGCCTTTTTCCCGCCAGGCTCCATTCCCTTTACGGCTGGCGTTATGAAGGCTGCAGCAGACCGCAAACTGGCCGATGATTTTGTGGAATTTGTCCGTAGTGACGAAGCACAGGCTATTTTTCAGAAACGAGGCTTTATTCCGGCTAATTCCGAACGGGGAAAGCAGCTGATTGAGAAATTGGGGGTAAAAGATGCATAATATTGCTTTGAGCCGCATTCGCCATCTCGTGCAGCTGGCCATGGTGGCGGTGTTGGGAAAATGGGCCTTTTACGGGATCTTTCGCTGTCCCTTTTTAGTGCCTTTCGTCAATTGTCAGAACTGTCCGGTTATTACCTGCTGGGGACGGCTTACGGCCTATTTTATGGGGGCCTGGCTGCTCATTCCCTTATCCGTGCTGATTGCTGGCCGGACGTTCTGCGGCTGGCTCTGTCCAACCGGATTTGTGAGCCAGCTCTTGGGAAAATTTTCACTATTTCCGTTGAAACTGAAAAAGAAATATATCCGTCTGGGACAGATCGGCATGGTATTGACCGTGGCAGCAGCAGCTATTATTTATTTCGGCTACGGCAATCCCCGCATGATGGTGCCTATCCGGGCTGGTGAGTTCTTTGGTTCTCTGCCCTTTGTGTTTGAGCATGCGTCGTGGATCTGGCTGTTCCGTACGGCCCTTATTATTACGCTCATTGTGGGCAGTATTATTGTGGCCAATGTGTGGTGCCGCTTCTTCTGTCCTGCTGGCGGCATTATGGAAGTAGTACGCCGCATTTCGCCTTTTGGCGTGTTCAAGACCAAAGCCTGCGACGGCTGCAATGCCTGCCGCAGAGTATGCGGCATGGGGACCCGTCCTGGTGAAGCAAACTGCATCAACTGCGGCGACTGTCTCCATGTCTGTCATAAACAGGCGATTTATGCCGGAAAGCGGGGGAGAAAGTAATGACGGAACTGACAAGAGAAGAAAATATGCTGCGCCATCCCTGCTTTCATGCTGAAGCCCGCGGCTCGTGGGGCCGCGTCCATCTGCCGGTGGCGCCGAACTGCAATATTCAGTGCAATTTCTGCAACCGCCTGTATCACTGTGCCAATGAAAGCCGTCCTGGCGTTACGAGCGAAATCTATACGCCGAAAGAAGCGCTGGAAAAACTGCGGCAAATTCGCCGCTGCTATGGAAATATTGCCGTCGCCGGCATTGCCGGACCGGGAGACAGCCTGTGCGAACCGGAAAAGACGCTGCAGACCCTGGAAGGCATTCATGAACAGTTTCCGGATATGCTGCTGTGCCTGTCGACGAACGGCCTGAATCTGCCGGCCTGTGTCGATGATCTGGTCGATGTGGGCGTCACTCATGTGACGGTGACGGTCAATGCGGTGCATACGAAAATTGGCGAACGCATTTATGCCTATGTGCGCGACGGCGGCCGTACCTACACGGGACGGGAAGGGGCGGCCCTGCTGGCGGAACGGCAGGACGAAGGAATTCGCCGCCTGAAACGGCGCGGTATTGTCGTGAAAATCAATACTGTCGTCGTTCCCGGCGTCAATATGGATCATGTCGAAGAAATCAGCCGTCAGGCTGCCCGCTGGCACGCCGATATGATGAACTGCATTGCCATGATTCCCGTAGCCCATACGCCCTTTGCCGGGCTGGCAGCGCCGACGGACGAAGAAATGGCCCGCGTCCGTGCCGCTGCTGCCGGCTATGTGCCGCAGATGTATCACTGCTGCCGGTGCCGTGCCGATGCCATTGGCTGTCTGGGAAAAGCATAAAAAAGCATAAGAAACAGAAAAACCAGGAAGACCGCGTAATGCGGCTTTCCTGGTTATGTTTTTTTATGGACATTGGACAGGATGACGGCCGTAAGCATACAGGCACAGCCGGCCAGTTCCTGCAAGGTGACGGCGTGACCGTAAAACCAGACGGCAAAGACAAAGCCGAAGACCGATTCAAAGGAAATAAGGAGGGACGCGTGGGTGTCGCTCGTATATTGCTGGGCTATGTTCTGCGCCGAAAAAGCAAAAGCCGTATTCAGGAGGACCAAATAGGCAATGCCGGTAACGGCGGCTGTGTCTGCCTGAGCCAGGCCGGCCATGTCCAGAAAGGGCAGAGCCAGCAGTCCCGGCAGGAGGAGCTGAAAAAAGGTGACGCCCACGATGTCTGCGTCGTGAACGAAATTGCCGACGTAGACGATCTGAATAGCAAAAAACAGGGCAAAGCCGAGGGATAACACATCACCAATGACCAGGGAGGTCATGCCGGAATGAAGGCAGAGCAGGGCCAGGCCGATGAGGGCCAGAACGGCACAGGCCAGGTCGAGAAGGCGAATGGGGCGGCGCGTGGCCAGCCAGGACAGGAAGGGGACGAACAGGACGTAGGCCGTAACGAGGAAGGACTGTTTTTCCACGGTCGTCGTCTGCAGGCCCTCAAGCTGAAAGACAAAGGCGATGAACTGGATGCAGCCAATGATAGTGCCGTACTTCACTTCGTTTCGGCTGCAGTGCAGAATGCGGCGGCCAAAGAGAGCGAACATGACGGCACTGGACAGGAGGAAGCGGGATGCCAGAATGCTGAAAGGCGTCATCGTCGCCAGGGCCTCTTTGGCGGCAATAAAGCCGCCGCCCCATATGGCGGCGACGACGAGAAGCGTGCCGTCGGCCAGAATCATGGCCGTTCGCCGGGATAGCTGTTTCATGGGATATTCCTCCGGATCGGGAGAGACGAAATATAAAGATACGTTGACTATACCATAAAAGAAAAAGTAAAAAAAGGCTTGAACCGTATCAGGGTACGTGATATAATATAAAAGCTTGAATCGTGTCAAGCTCCTAACCCTTCTGCGGGAAGGGTCATATGTCCAAAAGAGGAGGTGATTTCGTGAATAAGTACGAAGTCATGTTTATTGCAAAGCCGTTGGAAGAAGCAGAAGTAGATCCGATCGTAGAATTCGTATCGAACTTGCTGACGAAAAACGCCTGCAAAATTGAAAATGTAGATCGCTGGGGCAAACGCCATCTGGCATATCCTGTCAAAAAACAGGCTGATGGCTATTACGTGCTGATCAATTTCGAAGCAGATCCTGCTACGATTAAAGAACTTGACCGCGTAATGAAAATCCGCGATGAAATTCTGAAACACTTGATCGTCAAGATCGACGAATAACCGGAGGCGCAAAGGTATGAACTCAGTACAATTATTAGGGAATTTGGCTCGGGACCCGGAAATCCGTTTTACGAAGACCGGACGGGCTGTCGCTATGTTTACCGTTGCCTGCACGCGGTCGTATGTTCCGACCGGCAGTTCAGAACCGCGGGAATTAACTGATTTTATTCCTTGTGTTGCTTGGGGTAATTTGGCGGAAAACTGTGGCAACAATCTGGCAAAAGGCACCCGTGTATTCGTTCAGGGCCGTATTTCCGTCCGTTCTTATGAAACGCCGGATGGACAGAAACGGTATCGCACGGAAGTCGTTTGTGATTTTGTAGGACAGACATTGGGATCGGAACATCCGCAGGCTCCGGCACAGCCGGCAGCAGCTCCTGCTCCGCAGCATCCGGCCGCACCGGGTGCTGGCTTCAGCAGCATGGGTGCTGATGCACCATCGGATGAAGAAATCCCATTCTAAAGTCAAACACAACCCTTCTAAATTTTGAAGGAGGAACGAATAGATGAGAAGAGATCGCTCGAGAAAACCGAGAAGAAAAGTCTGCAGCTTCTGCGTAGATCATGCGGAAACCATTGACTACAAAGATATTGCAAAACTTCGCCGTTTCACGACAGAACGCGGCAAGATTCTGCCGCGCCGTATTTCCGGCGTCTGCGCAAAACATCAGCGCAAACTGACTGTCGCAATCAAACGTGCGAGAGCAATCGCTCTGCTTCCGTATACAGCAGAATAAGCAAGATACTGAAACACTGTCTTACTTTACGTGAGGCAGTGTTTTTTGTTGCAAAATTTTATTGTTTTCTGGAAAGCATAGGCGTATAATTTGGGTACACCAAGAAAGAGGAGACGGTAGTAATGAAAGGCATCGTAAAAAGTGCTGTTATGTGTGCACTATGTGTAGTATCTGTTTCAGCGGCTGCATTTGCAGAAAATGCGACCGTATCCATTCAAACCGTTCCGGCGGCAACGGCCAATGCAGCGGCAGACGCGGCGTCGTCGTGGCTGGAACCGGCAGCTGGGGACTGGTATGATACGAAAGAAACCCTGGCCATGACCATTCAGGGCAATACGATCAACGGCTGTCCTGTCACGGCGGCAGAAAACTGTACGTATGATTATCCCCGGACCGGGACCTTTACCGTAGCACAGGCCAATGGCAGCCAGACTATGACTCTCGATCTGCTGGGGCATAAATCGCATCAGTATCTGATCGTCAATAAGACCCAGGCCCTGCGCCGGTCTCAGTACGGTGATTACAATGAATCTATCGGCGGCATTTATCTGGGCATGACCAAAGAAAAGCTGACCGAAGCCTATGGCCAGCCGACGAGCATCACCGAAGACCAGGGCATGGAACGGTTCGTTTACAGCAGTCACCATATTGACGTATTTCTGGAAGGAAATATCGTCATGGCTGTTCGTCTCTATGCTGACAGTACGCTGAAGTTTGATAAATCCGGCCTGACGGCCCGGGACAGTGCTGACGCCTATGCGCAGGCCTACGGCCTTTCTGCCGTGCCGGCAGTTCCGCAGGAAGCAGGCGCTCTTTCTCCAGCCTATGACCTGCCTATGGGCGAAAAGCTCCACATGGGACAGGGATTTGTGGAACTTTCCGTATTATAAATTATAAGTAGTACAATATAAGT
>NZ_CATWFF010000124.1 GCF_958350005.1 uncultured Megasphaera sp.
CAAGAAAGGAAGTAGAGGTACAAAAGATATGACTTGGGACCGTAGAGTAAGAAATATTGGATCCTGGTTAGTATTTGTATCCATTGCAGCTTCTTATATGTAGGTAATATCTGCTTTCGTATGCCAGCAGTTTTACAATATAGTATTTCCAACATTAGCGAAGGAGTGTAGGAGAATGGAAGGATTTGCTTATTTTTTACATTTATTTCACAGTGGCGGTTTGGTTATGTATCCGCTGCTTGCCCTGTCGATTTTCACGGTAGCCATTGCTATTGAACGGTTCTGTTATTATCGGGCCAACCGTAAGGATTCCAAGAAATTCTGTATTGGTATTACCCATGCTGTTCAGAATGATCAGTGGGATGCAGCAGAAGCATTCTGCAAAAAATCACCTACTGCCATTAGCCGCATTATTGCCAACGGCCTCAAACATCGCGACAGCGAAAAGGGCATGAAAGAAGCCTTTAATGAACAGATGACAGTAGAATCCGTTGCATTTCGCCGGTATCTGGACTATCTCAGTGCTACTGTCACCATTTCACCTCTTCTCGGTTTGCTGGGAACGGTTACAGGGATGATCAGCACCTTCAGCGTTCTTGACAACGGTGCCGGTGCATCGGCCATTACCGGCGGTGTCGGTGAAGCCCTGATCGCTACGGCTACAGGTCTTTGTGTGGCTATTATCGCATTCTGTGTCTATACGTATTTTGATCATCAGCTGGATACTATCGTAACAGATACGGAAAAACTGTGCGTTACCGTCGTCAATTCAGCCAATGCCAAGTAAGGAGGTAGACGCTGATGTTTACGAATGCCAGAATGAAAAAGAAACCCGTTTTTATGATTATCCCGATGATTGATATTATTTTCTTTCTTCTTGTATTTTTCATGATGAATAGTTTGCAGACGATCGCACAGAAAGCGCTGTCCGTACAGCTTCCACAGGCGCAGAGCGCGTCGGCACCGGTACAGATGCCTATTATTCTGACTGTCGATGCAGAAGGACATATTACGCTGGACAATAAGCCGGTCAGCTTTGATGAAGCTTCGGCCATGATGCAGAAACACATGTCTGAAAACGCCAATGCAGCCGTCATTCTTCAGGCTGATCGCCGTACGGCTCATGGCCAGGTCGTAGCTGTCATGGATATGCTGAAGTCTGCCGGAGTGAAACGGCTGGCTATTGCTGCGGAACAGAAGGGATGATACCTATGCAGGGAATATCTTGGAAACGGGCATATGCTGGGTCTGCCATCATTCATTTGGCCATTGTCGGCATAGCAGCTGTTTTCCTGGCCGGGACGGTACTGCATCAGGAACAGCAGCAAATGTATGTCGTCGATTTGGCTTCCAGTGATTTGTCCAGCTCCGGCAGCGGTCATGCCGGAGGCGGCGGTGGCGGCAGCGAATTATTCCCGGAAAAACTGTCGGAAGCGGCAGTAGCGGAAAAGACGGCTCAGGTAACGCAGTCTCCGCTTACGCCGCAGCCGGATACCTCGACGCCAATGCCTGCGTCGGATGCCGTTTCTTCCTCGCCAGCGGCCGCTGATGCGAATGCGTCATCTGCGGCGTCGGCAGGCGTAGCGACAGGTGCTGCCAGCAGTGATGGCGGCTATGGTACCGGCTCTGGCGGTGGTCAGGGAAGCGGTGAAGGAACCGGTGAAGGTTCCGGCATTGGTTCCGGATCCGGTTCAGGCGTCGGCGATGGTGTTGGCGACGGACAGGGATATGGTGAAGGCTCCGGTGATGGACAGGGTTCGGGCGACAGCGGCGCCTCTGGTACAGGAACGGGTGCATTTGACAGTGACGGATTCTGGTCGGCTGTCAATGCCAACAAATCCTATCCGCCTATGGCCGTTAAGCGAGGCCTGACGGGTACCGTCAACGTAACAGTTACGCTGGACGGTGCCGGCAACTGTATCGGTGCATCGGCAGATGGCCCGAGTATTCTGTCAAAAGCCGCATTGAATGCTGTATATGCTGCCTGCCCATATCCGAATGCAACAGGGCAGACCATTACAATCAACGTGCCAGTTACATTTAATCTTAATTAATAAGGAGAGATACTGATGAAATCTATCGTGCTTTATTCTACACGGACAGGAAACACCAAGAAAGTTGCAGAAGCAATTGCCAGTGCGCTGCCGGCAGGAACGCCCTGCGTTTCTGTAAAGGAAGTTCCGGCAGATATTGCTTCTTATGACTGCGTCTTCATTGGATTCTGGGTAGATCGTGGTTCTGCCGACAAAGACTCGCAGGAAACGATGAAACAGCTCCATAACAAACATGTCGCTGTCTTTGCTACGCTCGGTGCAGATCCTAAATCTCCTCATGCTGCTGAAAGCCTGGATAAGGGAGCTGCCTTCCTGCCGGAAGGCGTACAGGTTGCCGGTAAATTCATCTGCCAGGGCGCAGTTGACCCCAAGCTGATTGAAATGATGTATAAACAGTTCCCGGCTGGTCATCCCCATGGCAAATCGCCGGAACGGGATGCACTGCATGCCGAAGCTGCCAAACATCCCGATGCAGCTGATTTGGAACAGGCAAAACAATTTGCCGCCAATGTGATGGCGGCAATTGCCAATGCCTAATGGAGGTCTTTTCATGAGCTTAGAAGAATTATTTCATAGCTTATCCAGGGAACAGCAGGTATTTCAGTTTGGCGCAGAGACAGATAACCCACTGGCTCATGCGTTCCCGCGGAAGCGAGTGGTCCATGCCGGCCTGAATGGAACTGTCGTTTCTCCCGATCAGTCACAGGTATTGTGGAATGAACTGATGGCCAAAAGTCCGAAACAGAAACATACGCAAATGGCCTATATTCATATCCCTTTTTGTAAGACTAAATGCTTGTACTGCGGTTTCTTCCAAAATGGAACGAATCAGGATGTTGAAGATCACTATGTCGACTGCCTGATCGATGAGCTCGAAGCTTCTGCTGACAAACCGCGTCTGCGGGACGGCCTGATTCATGCTGTATTTATCGGCGGCGGCACACCGACGTCGTTATCTCCGCACAATGCAGAACGCTTGCTGCAAACCATCTGCAAGTGCCTGCCTCTGGCAAATGACTATGAACTGACCTTAGAAGGCCGTATTCACGATCTGACACCGGAAAAGATGGATATCTGGCTGGCAAATGGCGTCAATCGCATGTCTCTGGGCGTGCAATCCTTCAACACTAAAGTCCGCCGGTCTGTAGGCCGATTAGATGATCAGGAAACGGTTCTGAAAAATCTGGCTGCCTTAAAAGCGTATAATCAGTGTGCTGTTGTCATCGACTTAATCTATGGCCTTCCGTACCAGAATATGGATGTGTGGAAACAGGACCTGGATTTACTCATCCAGTCTGGTGTAGACGGCGCAGACCTGTATCAGCTGAATGTGTTTGATGGCAGTGATCTGAATAAAGCCATTCAAAAAGGTACGCTGCCGCCAGCAGCTACGACGGACTACCAGTCCGGCATGTTTGCCTTTGCCAAAGACTATTTGGAAAAACGAGCCTATCGCCGGCTGAATATCTGTCACTGGAGCTGCAGCAATCGGGAACGAAGCCTGTATAACACACTGGCCCGGTCTGGTTCTGCTATGTTCCCCTTCGGCAGCGGTGCCGGCGGAAACCTCGACGGCTATTCGACGATGCTCCACCGGGCTATTCAGCCTTACGAAATGTTCGTAGAAGCAGGGAAGAAGCCCTTTATGGCCTTGATGAAGCAGTCGCCGCTGCAGCCTATTGTCGATGCCGTACAGAATCAGCTGGAAATGGGGTACATGGATTTAAGCAAAATCTATGCCTTTGATGATCGGCTGAAAGACCTGTCCTGGCTTTATGAATTATGGGAAAAACGGGGGCTTGTACATAATAATGGCGTTATGTATACTCTTACAGATGCCGGCCAGTTCTGGCAGGTAAATATAACACAGACGACATTGGAATGCATCCAGTATCTCATGACCGGGAAAAACGCCATGGTCATGGAACGCGTTGCTGCACAGGACTCTGAAAAAACAGAATCCATGGTAGAAGCCATGAAGAAAATGAAGGAAATGCAGGGAACTCCGTCTGTGGAAGCCATGAAAAAGATGGCCGAAGCCATGCAGAACATGAGCCCTGATGAACTTCAGGCCGTCATGAAACGCATGAAAGGCTCCATGTAACTTCGTTACCTCTCCTTTTTATATACTCCTTCGGAAAAGACTGCATGGGTCCCCCTTTGCGGTCTTTTTCCGCAATATATGTGAATACAGCGAAAGAAGGTATTGTTATGGGAAACACCTTATTTGTATATGATGACCATCTGGTGAGCCGCCATGTGGCCGTCATGATGAGCAGCATTGTCAGCATGAGCCGATATATGCCATATGGCGAAACGGCAGCACTGCAGAAATACAGTCAGATTATCAATGTCATTCAGGCAGATCCGCAGCATCATACAGCATTGACCCTGCCAGAAGAGGGAAAAGAAAAATCTGTAGGAATCATATTGATCGACGTCGCCGAAGAACAGGCACCATCTGTACTGGCCCATATTGCTGAGCAGTGGCACATATCGTTTACATTTTCTGCAGTCATCCGTTCGTCTCACTACGCTGAAGATGCAATTGAAGCTGCAGAACAAATGCTCCGGAGAGATACCGAGCATAACCAGGACCCAGATGTACGGAAAGCTATTGAAAACTTTCTCAATACGCATAATACGTGCGTACTGGCTACTGCTTCCAGCGCTGGTGACAACGGGATTTCGGTTCGGTCCACGCCCATTGAATATTTGTATGAAAATGGGAAGATTTACATGTTCAGTGAAGGAGGCCGCAAATTTATCCATATATATCGCAATCCCAACGTGAGCCTGTCTGTGTTTGATCCGTACAGCGGATTTTCCAGCCTGGCAGGCCTTCAGCTGATGGGGACATGCCGTGTGATTGAGCCGGATGAAGAAGCGTATGAACCTATTGCTGCTCTCAAGGGCATTACGAAAGAACGGATACAGGCAATGCCTGTTGTATTGCATTTGCTGGAAATCACGCTGCATGAAGCTGTGTTTTTATGGGCTGGATTTCAGGCGGCTGGCAAGGCTGTGCGCCAGACCTATCAGTTTTGATTCCGGGATGCAGTATGGGCATGAGGAGCGCATGAAATGAATGATATGAGTACTTTGCGTATGGTGGAACAGACAGAGGATATGATGTCGTTTGCCGTGGAAAACGAATCGGGAACAGCTGAGCTGACTCGGTATGAAGTGTATCCCGGCGTAGAATTACTGTATATTGATGCGCATCTTCAGGAATTCTCCTGCTATGCACCGCCGCTGCCAAATGTTTTTGCCATTAATCACTGTGAAGAAGGGCGGGTAGAATGTGCCTTTCAAAATGGCGAATGTTTATATATGGGACAAAATGATATGTCTGTAGGCTGGCGCAGTAATCGTGACTACTGCCATTCTGCGTATTTTCCTTCTGCTCACTATCATGGATTATCTATCCTCATTCATGTTGAAAAAGCGCAGCCCATATTGGATGCACAATTAGGAGCAGACAGTTTTTCCCTGGAAGCACTTTGCAATCGCTTTTGCGTATATTCAGATTTCGGCATGATTGTTCAGGAAAACCATGCCATGCGCCATCTGTTTTCCGAATTGTATCATGTGCCGGCTAAGATCCGCCGTCATTACGTCCGTATTAAAATTATGGAAATCCTGCTGTTTCTCAGCGCAATGGACTGTGGCCCGCAAAGTAAGCCGTTCATTCTGACATCCCGCCAGGTGCAGGTCGTTAAAGAAGTACGAAATGACCTTGTTCATAACCTGAAGAGAAAGATAACGATTGAAGAAGTAGCAGCCCAGCATACGATTGCAGCTACAACGTTAAAACGGTGTTTTAAAATCGTTTATGGAAAAACCATAGGGCAATATATGAAAGAATTTCGTATTGAAGAAAGTAAGAAACTACTGACGAAGACAGCCATGAACATTGTACACATTGCGGCGCTGGTAGGATACAGCAACAGCAGTAAATTTTCTGCTAACTTTCTTCGCTCTACTGGCATGAAGCCTCATGAATACAGGCGCCTGTATTATGAAGGGCCCGAAACGGATGAGGATACGTCTGCATCTGAATCATAACAGAATAACCGAAGTATATGA
>NZ_CATWFF010000125.1 GCF_958350005.1 uncultured Megasphaera sp.
TCGCGCATACTACAATTTGCTCGAACGTCAGTTTGTCCGTTATTATGATAAAGCAAGAAAGATGGAAGGCGTAACGGGTGAAAACATGCTGAAACTGTTGGAATGCCGGTTGGATAACCTGGTATACCGTATCGGTTTTGCAAATTCCATTCGTCAGGCTCGTCAGATGGTAAACCATGGCCACATTCTGGTCAATGGCAAACGTTGTGACATTCCGTCGGCTCACGTAAAAGTCGGCTCGGTCATTGCTCTGAAAGAAGCTTCCCGGTCCAACGAAATGTACAAGAAGTCCTTCCAGGAATTAAAATCCTTCGATGTTCCTTACATCGAAAAGAATTTTGACGGCTTCGAAGGCACTCTTACCCGTATGCCGGAACGCGATGAACTTCCTATCGAAATCAACGAAACGCTCATCGTCGAATTGTACTCCAAGTAAGAATTACAAGAACAGACAAAAACAAGGAATCCCGCAGATATTGTGGTTTTCCTTGTTTTTTTATATAAAAAATACTGCGCAATATGTCAGGAGGAGTCATGTATGAACAACACACTGCCGTCATCATCATCCCGATTTGAAGGATCTGTACTGGGATTTATCGCCTACAGTCTGATTCTTACACTGCTTACATTCTTTACGTTTGGTCTGGCCTATCCCTGGGGAGCCGTCGCCTTTCAGCGCTGGAAATGCCGCAACATCGTACTGGACGGCCAGCGGCTGTACTTTGACGGAACAGGAACGCAGCTGTTTGGCAGCTATATTAAATGGTGGTTCTTCACGATTATTACGCTGGGCATTTACGGGTTCTGGCTGTATAACAAGATGACTGCCTGGCAGGTAAAACACACCCATTTCGACAGATAACACAACATATACAAAAAACGCACAATCCACACCCCCTCTCAGGAGTGCAGATTGTGCGTTTTGTATAACCTGTCAGATTAGATCAAGGTTTTCGGATCGGGATAGGCTTTAATATCATCGGCAACTTTCTTGGCAATGTCGTCAATAATCCCTTCCTGATCGTCATGGAGAGACGATTTCATATCAATCGTCGGTTCAATGAGTTCGCAGTTCTTGAATTTATTCTGTACATAGTCAACCATCGTTTTATGTGCTGCAGAAGCCCAGCTGTGGCAGGCCAGGACAGCAATTTTACGATTCTGGAAAATAAGGGTGCTCAAATCGTGGAGGAAGTTTTCCATCGGCAGGAACAGATTGAGGTTGTATGTCGGTGCTGCCAGTACGAGATGGCTGTATTCCCAGGCTTTAGCTGAAATGTAGGACGGATGCGTTTTGGCTACGTCATAGAGGCGAACGTCATGAATGCCCTGCTGGCTGAGTTTATGGGCCAGTACGCAGGCAGCCCGTTCCGTGTTGCCGTAAATGGACGAGAAAGCAATGACAACGCCTTTCTTTTCCGGTACATATTTTGCCCAGTGAAGATATTTTTCAATGATGTACTGAATCGTTTCCGGCGTGCGGAACAGTACGCCGTGGAGCGGGCAAATAACTTCAATAGGAACGCCGCTGGCTTTCTTCAGAACATTGACAACCTGCGGGCCAAATTTGCCGACAATGTTGACATAATAACGGCGGGCCGAGTCGAGATAGTTTTCTTCATAATCAACCTGATCGGCATATACGTTGCCAACTGTGCCGAACATGCCGAATGCATCGGCACTGAACAATACTTTGTCCGTAATATCATAGGACATGATAACTTCCGGCCAGTGAACCATGGGAGCCTTGATGAACTGCAGGACATGTTTGCCCAGTTTGAGCTGATCCCCTTCTTTTACGACAACATACCGTTCCGGCATGGGTTTGCGGAAAAACTGTTCAAACAGCTTAAAGGTCTGTGCCTGGCCAATGATTTTGGCTTCCGGATATTTTTCGAGCAGAGCAACAGCCGAGCTGGCATGGTCCGGTTCCATATGCTGGAGAACGAAGTAATCCAGTTTGCGTCCTTTGAGCAGATATTCTACATCTTCCAGGAATTCTTCAGCGCACGATTTGTCCATGGCGTCGAGAACACAGGTCTTTTCATCATCAATAAAATAGGAATTATATGTTACACCTTCGGGAATCGGGAAAATCCGTTCAAATAATTCTGTACGGAAATCATTACATCCCATCCAATAAATACCGTTTTTAATTTCTTCTACACAATGCATGTATGCGATACCTCCTTGAGAAATCTTAAATCCTATCAGTATGATAGCAAGTATCTTACCTTCTCTTATCATATCACGTTTTTATATAATATAAAATACGTCTGAAAAGAAAATCTTTATTATCTGTTCTTTTTTTCCTGCGACTTTGAGCCACGGTCATTACGGGCTTCCGTATTCTTTGCCGACGATTCTGTTCCTGCGGCATCAGACGAACGTTCTTTTTCTACTTTTTTCTCTGCCTGCTGTTCCGCTTCCTGTTCGGCTTCTTCTGCAATGGCATCAGCTCGCCGCTGTTCTTCTGAAACCTCCCGGCTAGGCGGCGTTCTGACCGGTTCCGGTGCACTGCCTACAGATTCGGCTTCAGATACCAGCTGATCGACCAGCTGCTGCAGTACATCCCGGTCAGCCTGTGACAGATCTTTGCTGCCAGACAGCAGTTCCTGGGCCTGAGAAGCCAGCTGGCCAGCCTGCGCTCTTGCTTCCCGCTGACTAATGCTGCCGTCCCGGTAGGACCGGTTCAATTCGCGCAGAGAACTGGAGATTTCCATGGTCTTACTGCGAATACGGGCAGCTGCAGCTTCACCAATGCGCTGTTTCTGTGCACCGGCATTCTGCAGGCGCCGGTCTTCTTCCCGGCTTTCCAGCAGTTCTTCCTGCTGCTGTTCCGATACCTTGGCCAGCGTATCTGCTGTAACATGGGTGCCGACATAATATTCATATCCCATATAACCCAGTAAAATAATGGGCAGGCACAAAAGCATCATTTCTACTTTACGCATATGGGCAGCCTTTTTCCAGCTGATCACATTGCGGCGCCGATGTTCCATGAACAGTACAATGACAATAATAAGGACGATAAACGATAAGGTCAGATAAATAAACAACTTATGCCAAACCGTAGCCTGCAGCTTGATCTGCGTCGGCTCATTCTGTTTGAGGCTCCACATATAGGTACTGCCCTGCTCATCGGCATGATTGCTGTTGCTTTCTACCTGCGTTCCTGACGGAAAGGATACGATGTATTCCAGATCAGCGCCGTTTTCCTCCATCGCCATGCCGAGACGCAGGGACTGAAGGCTGTCACTGTTAAAGGTATAGTCAATATAATAGGTCGAACAAATAAATCCATCATGAGTTTTATGGACAATACGGTCTACAGAGCTCCGATTGGCTCCTTCTTTCGTAATGGTCTTCATCGCCCGAAAGCCCTGTCCGTTTGCATTATTATAATCCATGATCGTATAGTTTCGTTTCTGAAACTCATCGGCATCGGCACGCAGTTTTTTCTGTCCTTCTGCCGTATCCGATACTTTCAGCACGTCCTGTGTTTCACTGCCGTCATCATGAATAATCGTCTGTGCCCGAAATCCGGACAGCAGCAGAAATGAAGCCGCCAGGATAACGGTGCATGCCAATTTCAAATATGCCTTTCCCATAAGTCTCTCCTTATTCTTCCTTTGGCGGAACCATACCGGATTCAATAATCCGCGGCGTATTAAAAGTCTGGTCCGAACGGGATGCAGCTGATTCCTGCGATTTTCTTGCTGCTTCCATCGCCGCGCCATTACTGCATTCTTCCAGCGGTATGCCATTGATAAAAATACCTTCAATGACACCTTCTCCTTTTTTCATGCGAATGCTGGCAATGACGTTATCTGTACTGTTGATGTTATAAATGCCATCTGCCAGTTCCGGAGCAATGCGGTAGCGGCCAAAGTCTACCTGAAACTGCACGGCCGATCCATCATAGGACACGACACGGGCATCCATGTAATCCTGCCCTATACCGGGCTTTTCTGCAGAAGCGCCCTGAATCTGAATCATTCCCTTATCATCGTGAGAAATATATACATATATGGGTTCATTCGCTTCCGGAACCGTTCCCGTATCCAGCCAGGCTGTCGTATCTTCCGGAAACACAACGCGGACATAATCGGTGCCGAATGAGGATACTTCCAGGCGAGGCAGGCAGTGCCACTGATAGGGTATGCCGTCGACGCCAATATTATGCCAGCGCCAGCCTACATATGCCAGCGCACTGAGCTGAAGAATGACAGCTGCCAGAAAGATCAGCCATTTATACTTGCTGACAGAAACCAGATTCACAGGTCCTGCTTTTATCATTTCGATTCTCCTTCCTTAGCCCAGGGAGAACGGGAAAATCGTTTTTCCCGCTTAGCCGGAGCAGCCATGGACTGCCATGGCGATGTAGTCGTATGTCCCGACTGACTGGGAGCCTTTGCCGGTTCTTTCTTTTGTTTTGCCCAGGTCGCTGCAGACGGAAGGGGCATGTCATCGGGGCTGTGAAATACAGGCGGCACAAATGCCGAATGGGCTGTCTCATGCAGATGAATGCCCTGAGCCGGGCGGCTTTCCTGCTGTTCCTGTACGGGAACAGTAATCGCATCTGGCGACGGCACATGGAGCTGCCGCATCCATTCCGACAAGGTATCTGCATCGGATGCAGCATCATGAATCCCCATTGGGTCCGCTGCCTGCGGCACATCAGAAGAGGATTCCGGCTGACTGGGAGAATCTTGCCGCACCGTTGCTGCTGTATGCGTCATTCTGGCCCGTCTTGCTGCCCGCACAGCAGCAGCCTTTCGGCTTTCTGACGTACGGCGGAACTGAACGATTACCAAGGTCAGGATGACAATGGCCAAAACCGGAACAAGCGGGGAAAAGCTGGTTCCGACAACGAACGAGGCGATCAGGCTGACCAGCAGTAGAATACCAAACCGCAAATGACTGATGCGGTTGCTTCCCTTTATGCCCTGCATGGTTTCATAAAATCCCAGGAACAGCAAATACGCTGATGACAGGATCAACGGAACCGAAGAATACAGGCCGCTGCGGACCAATACTGTTTCTGCGCCTACCATGAAGGGAATAACCGCATAAATGACTGGTCCCCACAGCCGCTTTTTCACGCCTTTGGCCAGCAGCGCCACGATGAGCACCATAAAGCCAACGGTAATGGCCGTCGTAGACCAGTGAAATCCCTGAATGGCAGCAATACCGTCCCAGGCAGCGGGCATACAGGAAATCAGCAGCGAAGCGGCAGCAGCAAATCGGCCAAACCACCGAAAAGGAACACCCCAGGATTTGCGGATATCAATGGAATATCCGGTCAGCATAATCGCAACAGCCAGGGCTGACAGCAATAAAAAGGGAATATATGCCGCATTCTGAGTCATCAGGGCGAATGCAGCAAATACGGTAATGGTCATGGACCAGGAAAAGACAGACAATCGCCATTCATTCCCCTGCTGCAGCGCCGTGTAATAATAGGGTGTAATCAGCACAATCATCAGCCATAATCCGGCAATGCCGCCAGGCGTATACATGGGCCCTCCCAGAGCAGCCCATACCAGTACGGCCAGTTCATATACGAGTACGGTACCAATGGAACGCAGCAAATAGGCTGCCGGCAGTATGAGCAGCGCGCAGACGGCAATATACGTCGTCGTATACCAGCCGACGTAAAAGGTCTGCTCCGCCATGGCCAGGGCCGCAAAGACAGTCAGACAGTGTGCAAGGCCGACGCCTTCTCCCAGCAGAGAACCTTCCCGCTGCTGAAACATTGCCAGACCGATACTGACCTGCGAAAGGAGAAGCAGCATAACCGCCAGGCCCATGCGCACGGCCATGGAAACGTGATACCATGTATAGGCAGCACCCCAAATAAGTCCCATACCGGCCAGTGAACAGGCCACAATGGCCAGCAGACCATATACAGGCATAGCCAGCCCGCTGTTTGCCGGCACACTGACAGACTTCCGTATATGCTGTGCTCCTTCAGCCGTCAGCCACCCTTTCTCCTGCCACTCGCCAAGCTGGCGTTCCAGCCACTCTTTGTTATTTCGTATTATCATCATTACTGCCTCCCAGGCAATTAGTTTATCAAATTTTCATGCACCAACAGTATATCATAAAATACGCCGTTACCATA
>NZ_CATWFF010000126.1 GCF_958350005.1 uncultured Megasphaera sp.
GGCACGTACGACGGCACGCAGGCTGCAGCGCTGGGCGGCTTCTATCGTCCCAACAAGAACGTTCTCCTCTCCCTGGGTGCATCCCACTCCTTCGGCGGCAATAACAAGACGGCCGCCAACGTAGGCGTCACCTTCGGTATTGGCCAGGGCGGCGAAGACGTTACGACCGTTGACAGCAGCACCGTCGATTCGATTCTGCAGCGCCTGGAAGCTCTCGATAAAGAAGTGGCCGGTTTGAAAGCAGAAAACAAAAAGCTGGCAGAAGAAAATGCACAGCAGAAACAGGAACTGGAAGCACTGAAGAAATAAACTCTCTCTTCGTGTGATTTCGGTCATATAAGGCCTGTTGGATGCGGCTCCTGGTGCAGGATGACTCCTGTGCCGGGAGCCGCATTTTTATTGCCTTTGCCGGGATGACAAAGCGCCTGTTTTTCTGTCAGTTTCTGCGGAAAAAGGCTGTTCAAGGACGAAAAACTCTGTTATGATAGTAGGCGTATATTACTTCATGTTGCAGGGAGCGTATAATCATGTTATTAGTTATTGATGTAGGCAATACCAATATTGTTCTCGGTGTTTTTAAAGGGACGGAACTGCTTGATCACTGGCGCATTTCCACGGACCGCCTGCGCACGACTGACGAATACGGCGTGCTCATTCGCAATCTCTTTCACCTGAATGGCCTTGATGCCAGTGTCGTACGGGCCATCATTATTTCTTCCGTTGTGCCGCCAGTCATGCCGACGCTGGAACGGATGTGCCAGCGCTATTTTGGCCTGAGCCCGCTCATTATCGGCCCTGGCGTCAAGACCGGCATGGATATTAAATATGACAATCCCCGCGAAGTCGGTGCCGACCGCATTGTCAATGCTGTGGCAGCCTATGCCAAATACGGCGGCCCGGTCATTATCATTGACTTCGGCACGGCGACGACCTTCTGCGCCGTCGATAAGAAGGGCAATTATCTGGGCGGCTCCATTTGTCCGGGCATTGGCATTTCTACAGACGCCCTTGTACAGCGGACGGCCAAGCTGCCCCGTATCGAAATCCGCCGGACAGATAAAGTCATTTGCCGCAATACGGTAGAAAGCATGCAGGCCGGCGTCTATTATGGCTTTGTCGGCCAGGTAGAATGCATTGTCAGCCACATGCGCAAGGAACTGGGAAGTCATGCCAAAGTCGTGGCAACGGGCGGTCTGGCTGTGGTCATTGCGCCGGCATCGACAGCGATTGACGTCGTCGAACCCATGCTGACTCTGGAAGGACTGCGAATTATTTATGAACGGAACTGTTAAGTCCCTGTCCATCGGGTCCGTCCATCTGGCCCGCCCCGTCGTGCTGGCTCCCATGGCCGGCGTCTGCGATCTGCCGTACCGCGTCATTGCCCGCCGCTATGGGGCGGCTCTGGTGTGTGCCGAAATGATCAGCGCCCAGGGGATTCGCTACCGCAATCAGCATACAGCAGAGCTCCTGCGCATTGACGAGCGGGAACATCCCCTGTCCATGCAGATTTTCGGCTCTGATCCAGCTGTCATGGCTCAGGCTGCAGCTGTCGTCGAAGAAGCCGGTGCCGATATTGTCGACATCAACATGGGCTGTCCCGTCAAGAAAATCGTCCGCAACGGCGACGGGTCGGCACTGATGAAGAATCTGCCCCTGGCCGAAGAGGTTATCCGGGCCGTTGTACAGGCCGTTTCCGTTCCGGTTACGGTCAAGATGCGCACAGGCTGGGACGACCGGGAATTTACGGCTGTCGAGCTGGCCAAACGGGCTGAGCAGGCCGGTGCCGCAGCCATTACCATTCACGGCCGCACGCGGGAGCAGTTTTACAGCGGCCGCGCCGACCGGCAGAAGATGCGGGCCGTCGTGGAAGCCGTCCAGATTCCGGTCATTGCCAACGGCGATGTAACTGACGGGCCGTCGGCTGCAGCTTTATTTGCCGAAACAGGCTGTCAGGGGATTATGATCGGCCGCGGCGCTCAGGGAAATCCCTGGATTTTCCCGCAAATATATCATTATATGGATACAGGCGAAATCCTGCCGCCGCCGTCGCCGCTGGAACGGTATGCCCAGATTTTGGAGCATTTCGAGGCGCTCCTGGCCTATAAGGGTGAGTACATTGGCGTGCGGGAAATGCGCTCTCATGCATCGTGGTATACGAAGGGCATGTATGGCTCGACGCGCCTGCGGGAACGGGTCAACCGGGCCCAGTCAGCTCAGGAATTTCGAGACATTATCCGTGCCATGATGGACGAGGAACAGCGCCGGCAGGACCGGGGAATTTATTGACATACCTGGCGGATACGCATATAATTAAACGTACAGTATATGAAAGGCGGAACGGATACTGCCCACCGGAAGCGTTCGTTCCGTCTCCTTACTATAGAATAAAGGAGTATGGTTATGGCTACCAATGAAACGCTGATTACGCAGGAAGGGCTGCAGCAGTTAAAAGACGAATTAAACGAACTGAAATCAGTTCGCCGTATTAAAGTTTCCAAACGAATTCAGGAAGCAATTGCCCTGGGTGACTTGAGCGAAAACTCGGAATATGACGATGCGAAAAATGAACAGGCCTTTATTGAAGGCCGTATTGCCGAACTGGAAGGCAAGATCCGCACGGCTAAAATCATTCAGGAATCGGATGACAGCTCGGCCAAAGTGCGTCTCGGCTCTAAAGTCATTCTGGAAGATGTAGAAACAGGCGACCGCTTTGATTATACCGTCGTCGGGACGGCCGAAGCCGATCCGTTCAACAACCGTATTTCCAATGAATCTCCTGTAGGCAAGGCAATTTTGGGTCAGACCATCAATGCCGATAACCCGACTGTCGTTACGGTCAAAGCGCCGGCAGGCGAACTGAAATATCGCATTTTGCCGCCTGATGCGGAATAAGCAGGAGAGGAGAACCTATTCATGGCAGATACAAAACCAGTGGAACCTGCAGTAGAGCAGGAAAAATTAAACGATCAGATGAAGGTGCGCCGCGAAAAGATGCAGGCCTTTATCGATGCCGGCGTGTATCCTTTCGGTCAGAAATTTGACTGGGATCATCACGCTCAGGAACTGAAAGACCAGGCAGAAGCCCTGGAAAAAGACGAAACCGTCGTCCGTATTGCCGGCCGCCTCATGGCTATTCGCCGTCACGGCAAGACTGCTTTCTGCGTGCTCCGCGATTTGAGCGGCGAAATTCAGCTCTATTTCCGCAAAGACGTACTGGGCGAAGATTCGTATGCCCTGTTTAAGCTCCTCGATATTGGTGATATTGTCGGCGTAGAAGGCACGGTCTTTACGACCCATACAGGCGAAACGACGGTACGCGTGGAAAAATGGACGCTCCTGTCCAAATCCCTGCGGCCCTTGCCGGAAAAATTCCATGGCCTGACCGATAAGGAAACGCGGTATCGCCAGCGCTATCTGGACCTCATTGTCCATCCGGAAGTGCAGGATACGTTTATTAAGCGGTCCAAGATTATTAAGGGCATCCGCAAATACCTGGATGATCGGGGATTCCTGGAAGTGGAAACGCCAATGCTGCACAACATTGCCGGCGGCGCTGCAGCCCGTCCCTTTGTAACCCATCACAATGCTCTGGACATCGACATTTACCTGCGCATTGCACCGGAACTGCATTTGAAGCGCCTTCTCGTCGGCGGTCTGGAACGGGTGTACGAAATGAACCGCTGCTTCCGCAACGAAGGCATTGACACGCGGCATAATCCGGAATTTACGACTGTCGAACTGTACCAGGCCTATGGCGATCTGGAAGATGTCATCAAAATTACGGAAGACCTCGTATCGAAACTGGCCATGGAACTGTACGGCACCATGAAGATTACCTATATCGACAAGGAAATCGACCTGACGCCGCCGTGGGACCGCATGACCATGATCGAAGCCGTACAGAAGTATACAGGCGAAGATTTCTCGAAGGTCACGACTGTTGAAGAAGCACGGGCCATTGCTGATAAACTGCACGTAGAATATGGCGAATACGACGGCATTGGCAAGATTATTAACGGCTGCTTTGAAGACTATGTAGAAGAAAACCTGATTCAGCCGACGATCATTACAGGCCATCCCCTGGAAATTTCGCCGCTGAGCAAGCAGGACCCGAAAAATCCGCTTCTGACCTATCGGTTTGAAGCCTTCATTTACGGCCGCGAACTGGCCAATGGATTCGGTGAATTGAACGACCCCATTGATCAGCGCAACCGCTTTATTGAACAGATGAAAGAACGGGAACACGGCGATGATGAAGCCCATCAGATGGACGAAGATTACTGCCGTGCTCTGGAATACGGCCTGCCGCCGACAGGCGGCCTGGGAATCGGCGTAGACCGTCTGGTCATGTTCCTGACCAACAGTGCCTCTATTCGTGATGTACTGCTGTTTCCCTTAAGCCGGCCGGAACAACTGTAAGACCTGCAGACACCCTTTGAACGTGTTTCGGAGGGTGTTTTTTATACAAAAGACAAGACAGGAGGACCTATGAAGTATCAAAACGTGCTGGCCCTGGCCGGCCTGTGGATTTGCTGTGCTGCGGCCTTTGCCGGAGCAGCCGGTACTGCTGTGGACAGCGATCACGCACTGTCTGCGGCGGCGCAGGCTCAGATCCAGCAGGATAAATCGAAAGGGGCATCTCATACAGAACAAAAAGAAGATCGCCTGTCTGACGGCACGGCTATGGATGCGGCCCAGATCGCCGCACTGACTGTCCGGACACCGGCGCCGCTGACGGCAGCGGACTTCGCTGTCGGCGGTCTTCATGGCGGCGATACTGTCGATATGGTAAAAAAAATGTACGGCAGTCCCGATACATACCGGCAGAGCGCCCATTATACGAAGCTGAGCTATGCCAGTGATGACCTCCACATGCGCATTATCAGCCGCAACGATATGGCCGATATTCTGAAGCAGACCGGCGAAACGCGCAAGGCCGTTCGTCCCGGTGTGGAAAGCGTCTTTTTAGCCAGCGGCAAAACGGTGGAACTGCCGCGGGGGCTGCGGCTGAAGGCGCCGGCAGAAGTGCTGCTCCGGCAATTTGGTACGCCCGAAACGATATTGCGCGATGCGGACTCCAATGTGTATTATTTCGTCTATGAAAGTCCGGAAAAGACGGAATCGCTGGTGTTTGCCATTGCGAACCGGAAAATCGAACGGGTTGCCCTCATGCCGCCGCGCCTGCCCTACAGCAGCAGCTTTTCCAGCCACGATGTAGTGGGAACACGGCAGAAAAAAGATTTTTCCCTCATGGGATTTTCGGTAAATGAGCCGTTCCAGGCGAATAAGTACAACATGTGGACCAATCTGATCAAACGGGAAAGCAATAATTTCTGGCTCTATGGTGATTACGGCGTAGAAGTAGACCGCCACAATACGGTGCGGAAAGTTTTCCTCCTGACCAATAATGCCTATACGAGCCGCGGTGCCACGCTGGGCTACCATATTTCGACGATTTTATCCCTTTACGGGCGTCCTGATCGGGTAGAAGTGGGGCCGGACAAAGATAAGTCTGTCGATGCCTACTATTATGATAGTCCCTTTCAGAAAGGTGTGTCTCTCGTATTTATTGTCAAACATCAGGAACAGTATGTTGACGATGTCATTTTAATCAGCGAACCGATTCATCATCTCCAGGATCCTATGGAACGATATGGACTGAAATAGCACAAAAGAGCCGTCGCCGAAGAGAAAAGGATCTCTTCACGCGACGGCTCTTTTATGTTACAGCCATAGAAATAGAAAAACCGCTTCCGGCCTCCCAAGCTAAGCGGTTTTTCTGAAACTATTTTGTGAGGCTAACCGTTACCGGTACAGCGTCTTTCTATGTATAGTATACAGGTCAGTGTCCATCCTGTCAAATCAGACGGTCACTGTTGCGTTGCTGTTAGAAATTTGTTATACTAAATCCTGGCGCTGTGCCAGAACGGTAGCGGTGAATCTGAGCCTCAGAAAGGACTGAGGCCTATGTCGAAATACGATTTCTTAGCGTTTTTAGTGTTACTATTTGCGCTGGCTCTTGTGTTACGGCCATAGAAATAGAAAAAACCGCTGCGGCCCACCAAGCTAAGCGGTTTTTCTAACTTCTTACTTATG
>NZ_CATWFF010000127.1 GCF_958350005.1 uncultured Megasphaera sp.
TTCAATCACAGGAGGAAATATCATGTTTGGTGGAAATATGCAGGGAATGATGAAGAAAGTTCAGAAAATGCAGAAAGAAATGAAAAAACTGCAGGAAGATCTGAAAAAACGTACTGTAGAAGCGACTGTCGGCGGCGGTGCCCTGACCCTGGTCATGAACGGCGAAAAGAATGTGGAAAGCGTTCATATTGACCCGAGCATTATCGATCCGGAAGATGCGGAAATGCTGGAAGATCTCGTCGTAGCAGCCGTAAATGAAGCCAATAAGAAAGTCGACGAAATGATGGCTCAGGAAATGGGTAAAATTACAGGCGGCATGCATCTTCCCGGTATGTTCTAATGGATACGCCTTTAGACCGGCTTACGGAACAGTTTCGCCGCCTTCCCGGCATTGGCATTAAGACAGCCCGCAAGCTGGCGTACTATATCGTTCAGGAACCGCCGGAACGGGTAGACGCCTTTGTAGCAGCCATTCGTAATGCCAAGGAGACGATGAAATTCTGCTCTGTCTGCTTTAATTTGTCTTCTCAGGACCCCTGTCCTATCTGCAGTGACAGCAAGCGGGATCATTCCGTCATATGCGTCGTCGAAACGCCGCAGGACGTCATGGCCATTGAACGAAGCGGCGACTACCACGGCGTGTATCATGTGCTGCACGGCGCTCTTTCGCCGCTGGACGGCGTAGGCGTTGAAGATCTGAGGATTAAGGAACTGATTCAGCGGCTTAATGACCCGGAAGTCAAGGAAGTGATCCTTGCTACCGATCCCGATGTGGAAGGAGAAGCGACGGCGCTGTATCTGGCCCGTCTGCTGAAGACTGCCGGCATTCGTGTGACCCGCATTGCCCGGGGCCTTCCCATGGGCGGCGATATTGAGTATGCTGATGAAGCTACGCTGGCAGGAGCCGTAGCCAACCGGCAGGAAATGTGAGGCACTGCATATGGAATATATTTGGGTAGCTGTCGGCATTGCCGCCTTATTTTTGCTGAATAAGTTCGTATTGGCGCCAGTACGGCGGCTGATTGTTAATCTCGTCGTCGGGCTCCTCGTCCTGTATCTGGTCAATACATATGGCTATCTGTTTGGGTTTCATGCCGTTCCCATTACGGTAGTTACAGGGCTGCTTATTGGCATATTCGGCCTTCCCGGCGTCTTGCTGATTACATTGTATTACACGTTTTTTTAGTATAATGGAGATGGCCTATGGTACATGTAAAAAAATGGGCTGCCATGGCCCTGGTGCTGGCTGCCGTTGCCCTTTCAGGCTGCGGCAACAGCGTGTCTACAAAAGTTGAAACCGTATCCAAGTCAGAGCATCCCGTTGCACTGACGCTGGACGCCAATATGACGGCTCTGCACGCAACGACGATTGTGCCGAAAATTTCCGGCCGCCTTACGTCGGCTCCGCTTACAGTAGGGCAGGAAGTCAAGGCCGGCGACGTAGTCGTACAGATAGACGCTGCGCCGTATCAGCAGAGCATCAGTTCTGCTGAGGCCGAACTGGCTGCTGCTGTATCGGCAGCAGCTGCTGCGCCGGCACCGGTATATACGGCACCAGCTGCCAGCAGCGGAGATACAAGTGGCCGCCGCGCCCAGATACAGGCCTGGTATAACGATGGCGCCCTGTCCAGGGTAGAATACAATCAGATGATGGCCAAAGCCACGCCTGCTCCGGTCCAGCAGGCCGCACCCAGTGCTCCTGCTGTAGACAGTGCCCGCATTGCTCAGCTTCAGCAGGCTGTGCAGTCGGCCCGGGATATGCTGGGCAATGCTACCATTTACTCGCCCCTTGCCGGACGGGTAACGGCTGTGTCCGATAATCCGTCTGTTGCCGTTGCCGGCAATGTCCTGGCGACGATACAGCAAATGACGCCCCTTGTAGCTACTTTTGCCGTACCGGAACCATATGTCGATGCCCTGCAGACGGCTAAACAGAGCGGCACCCTTTCCGTTTCCGTCCTCACGCCGGACGGCGAATCGGAAACAGGGGAACTGACCTATCTGGCAACAGCCAAAGATCCGTCTACAGGCTCGTATATGGCCAAGATTACCTTTAACAATACGAAGAATCTCTTTGTTCCCGGCGAATTCTATCATGTCCGCATTTCAACGCCTCAGGAAGTGTCCCAGATTACAGTTCCCAAGACGGCGATCCGGACGAAGGACAGCGGCGATTTCGTCTATATTGTCAATGCTGACGGCCTGGCTGATGCCCGTTCCGTTCTGACTGGCGATGAAGAAGAAGGGCGCGTCGTCGTCCTCGACGGCCTGAAAGAAGGGGATAAAGTCGTCATCGATCCGCCGGAAAAACTGGAAATTGGCATGAAGATTGATACATAGATCCAAAGAGCAAGGTGATAGGCCATGAAAGAAACAGCCAGTACAGCACATCACAGGAGCTTATTGAAATCCCTGGAAAAAAGCCTGGATGTACTGGATATTTTTGTAGAATGTAATACAGGAATGACCCTCAAGGATATTGCTGTCCGTACCAAACTCAATACGTCTACGGCATTTCGCATTATTAATACGCTGGAACGGCGCCAGTACCTGACGCGCGATGAGGCATCCAAACAGTATCGGCTGGGCCCCAAGGCTCTGGCCCTGGGCTACTCGTCGCACTGGACGGAAAACGTCGTCACCCTGGCCAAGCCTTATTTGCGCCGGCTTCAGCAGATTTTTAATGAAACAGCCAGCCTGTACGTGGCCGAAGGGGACAGCCGCATCTGTCTGGATCATGTCGAAAGCACCCATGCTCTGCGCCGTGTCGTTCCCCTGGGAGAATCTCTGCCGCTGTACAAAGGGGCTGCCGGCAAGATCCTGATGGCCTGGGCGCCTGCAGAAGAGCGGAAACGGATGATCCTGCAGTACGGCAATCTGTCAGAAGAAGAATTTTCCGCAATCCGTCACAACGGGTATGCTGCGACTCAGGATGAAAGTGAACATGGCCTTTTTGCCTTGTCCGTACCGGTTTTTAATTTTGAAGAACAGGTCATTGCATCGCTGACCATTGCCGGACCGACCATGCGTTTTTACGATTCGATTCGCCAGAAAATGCTGTTTACCATGAGTCAGTATGCCTATGAAATATCCTATTCCCTGGGATACCGAAAGAAATCATGATATATACGCCGTGGCCGAAAGAGGCCTATCAGGATAAGGCGTCGGTCGTTGCGCCGGCTCTGCTGGGACAGTATCTGGTCCATGAGACGCCGCAGGGGACCTATGCAGCCCGCATTGTCGAGACCGAAGCATACGGCGGGTTTTACCGCCGTCAGGCCGATGACGGCTCCCATGCCTTTCGGGGCCTGACGAAGCGGACAGAGCCCATGTTCTGCGCCGGCGGCATATCCTATGTGTACCTCATTTACGGCATGTACTGCTGCATGAATGTCGTCACATCGCCGGCAGGAAGTGCACAGGCCGTCCTTATCCGCGCCGTCGAGCCCGTAGAGGGGATTGAGAGAATGATGGCCAACCGGGGCATGACGAAAATGAGCCGAAACCTGACGAACGGCCCGGGGAAGCTGTGTCAGGCCATGGGCATTACGCTGGCTCAGAACCGCATGGATCTGTGCGGCTCCGGCCTGTATATTGCCAGACCGGCGGCACGACAGCCCTTTCATACAGGCCGTTCGCCGCGCATTCATATTGATTACGCCGTTAAGGGAAAACACTTTCCCTGGCGTTTTTATATACAAGATAATCCATTTGTTTCCAAAACATGAATTGGGGGAGGATTACTATTATACAGTTTAGAGAATTCCGCTTGGAAGATAAACCCATCATTGATGACTATTTTCATCAAAAACGATATGAACAGGCTGATGCGTCGTTTATGACCCTCTTTGCCTGGCAGTATCCCTATGAAATTCAGTGGGCTGAAGAAGACAACGTCCTCTATGTCCGCGCCGGCCGCGGCAAAAAGCAGTTCTGGATTCCGCCTTTTGCCCGTAAAGACGGCAGCTTTGTCAAAGGCGTCGAACGGATGCACGAATGGTTCGATGAACACGGCTATCCCTTCCTGATGAAAGGGGTTACGCCGGAAGCGGCAGACCGTATTCGCGCCCTCTGTCCGGACTGCTATGAATTTACACCGGACCGGGACAACTACGAATACGTATATCTGACGCAGAACCTGATCAACCTGTCGGGAAAGAAGTACCGCCAGAAAAAGAACAACCTCAACCATTTCCGCAATCAGTATTTCGGCAACTGGGAATATATCCCCATTACGGAAGATATTTTCGGCGAATGTCTGGAAGCGGAAAAGACCTGGTACCAGCAGCATGAAGATGCCGACGATGCCGATGAGCTGGAAGGGGAAAGCCAGGCTATTGAAACGGTGTTCAATAACTGGAACGTCCTGCAGCCTACAGGCGGCGCCATCCGCATGTACAATAAAATCGTCGCCTTCTCCATTGGCGAAATGCTGAATGACGATACGGCCATTATTCACTTTGAAAAGAGCGATCCCTCCATTCGCGGTCTTTATCAGGTCATTAACCATGAATTCGTCGTTCATGCCTGGAGTCACACGACCTATATCAACCGGGAAGAAGACATGGGCCTGCCGGGACTGCGCAAATCGAAAGAATCGTATAATCCTGTACGGTTTGTGGAAAAATTTGACGTTACCCTGAAAAAGTAGAAAGGATACTGCTATGGAATTTCGACTGGCCGGCCCGGAAGACCGGGAACTTGTAGAAAACTTATGGGCCTATTGCTTTGAACCGAAGGAACATCCTTTTTTCCGCTGGTATTTTTCCAATTTCTACCGGCCCGAAAACGTTCTTATGGGTTTTAAAGACGGGCAGATGGCCTGTCTGACCCATTTGAATCCGTACACGCTGTGCCTGCGCGGCAAAGTCATTCCTACGTCGTACATCGTCGGCCTGGCAACCCATCCGGCAGCCCGGCGCGGCGGCGTAGGCGGCAAACTGCTGGCTGCAGCTCTGCAGGAAATGAAGCGCCGCGGCCATTATGTCAACATTCTCATGCCGTCGAAGGCCGGCTTTTACCAGCCCTATGGCTATGAACTGTACTGCCATCAGTGGAAAGAAACGATGTCCCTGGAATCGCTCCGCCCCTTGACTGACAGGACCGTGCGCTTTGCCTTTGTCAACAGCCCCGATCAGTGGCCGTACCTGGCTCAGGTATACGAAGCCTATACGAGAAAGCTGTCCGGTTATGCCCTGCGCGATGAAGCGTCGTGGCGCAGTCACATCGAAGCGCAGCTGGCCGAGGGAAATATTGCCGTTGCCTTCCATGGCGATACGCCCATTGCCTATATGTTTTATCAGCTTGGCGAGCCGACGATCGTAAGCGGAGAATTTGTATACGCCACCATTCAGGGCAAGCGGGGCCTTCTGGATTATATCTATAATCACCGTTCCCAGGGCAAGGATTTTCAGTGGAACGAAGGCCTTCACGATCAGTCGTACCGCTTCTATCCCGACGGCAAACAGGGACACGAAACGATGCCTTTCATGACCTGCCGCATTGTCGACGTCAAAGGCGCACTGGAACAGCTGACCTATCCTGACGATGTGGAAGGACGGATCTGCTTCCATACTGATGACCCTCTGGCCGACTGGAATACAGGTACCTTTACGCTCACCGTTCATAAGGGAAACGCTTCTGTTGCCGCAACGCCGGCAGCAAAACCGGAAGTATCCATGCCCATTGGCACACTGGCTCTGCTGGTCTTCGGCGCCGTCGATGTACAGGACCTGGCATTCAACGAAAAACTCCAGGGCAATGATGAAGCCCTGACCAAACTGGCCCGCCTGTTTCCGACAGAAAAATGCTATATTAACGAATGGTATTAGTGATGCAGACCTCATCTGTATCATAGAGAACCGGAGCCGTGCAGGTGTATTCATGTACTCCTGCACGGCTCCGGTTTGTTTTTATTGCCACCATTTTTATTCCAGTATATCTGTTATAT
>NZ_CATWFF010000128.1 GCF_958350005.1 uncultured Megasphaera sp.
CATTTGATTCGGCTTTATGATCACATCAATGAAGGCATTTACGGCAAGGTCGCCGTCAAGCTCCATACGGGCGAAAAACACGGCCCCAATATCCTGCCCAGAGATATGGTCAAAGACTTCATGGCCCATGTGCCGGACAGCACCATTGTGGAAACGAACACGCTCTACCAGGGTGACCGGTATACGACGGCAGATCACCGGGACACGCTGCAGGTCAATGGCTGGACTTTCTGCCCCGTCGACATTATGGATGAAGATGGCGACGTCAACCTGCCTGTCCGCGGCGGCAAACGACTGAAGGAAGTCGCCATGGGCGGTCACATCGTCAATTACGATTCCATGATCGTCCTGACCCACTTCAAAGGCCACGCCATGGGCGGCTTTGGCGGTTCCATGAAAAACATCGCCATTGGCTGCGCCTCGGGACAGGTGGGGAAAAAGCAGGTCCACGGCGTCGATATGCCGCCGGAAGACTGGGGAGCCTGGCCGGCGAAAGAACCGCTTATGGAACTGATGGCCGATTCGGCCAAGGCGACAGTAGACTACTTCGGTAAGCATATCGTATTTATCAACGTCATGCGCCGCATGTCCGTCGACTGCGACTGCGCCGGCACGCGGGCTGCTGAACCGACCATTCCTGATATTGGTATTGTGGCATCGACGGACATTCTCGCCGTCGATCAGGCCAGCGTCGACATGGTATACGCCCTGTCGGCTCAGGAAAACCACGATCTGGTGGAACGCATCGAGTCCCGCCGCGGCCTTCATCAGCTCCAGGCCATGAAAGACCTGAAAATGGGAAATCCCCAGTATGAACTGATTTCTATTGATTGAGTGTTACCGATAGGTAAGGAGTGACAGCGCTATCATGAACGATACAACAGATATAACACCGTCCCAGGGCGGCCTCTTCGGCCTGGGCGCTCCCAACGACGCCTATGCCCGCTATTTTGACGGACAAAGCTATTTGCATATGCTGACGACAGACCGCGTCGTCACGGCCAACGTCACCTTCGAGCCAGGCTGCCGCAATCACTGGCACATTCACCACAAAGGCGGCCAGATTCTGCTGGTCACAGCCGGCCGCGGCTACTACCAGGAATGGGGGAAGGCCGCCCGGGAACTGCACGCCGGCGATGTCGTCAATATCCCGCCGGACGTAAAGCACTGGCACGGCGCAGCCAAAGACTGCTGGTTTTCCCACGTTGCCATTGAAGTGCCTGCAGACGGCGCATCTACGGAATGGTGCGAGCCTGTTGACGGTGAAGAATATGATGCATTGCTTTAATAAAGGAGACAGAGAATCATGAAACGTCTGAAAAAATTAGGTTCTATCGTACTGACAGCCTGCCTTGCTCTGGGGCTTATGGGCTGCGGATCTTCCGGCAGCAATACGGCGTCTGCCAATACGGACAGCACCAAATCGGCCGCTTCATCCAGTGCAGAACTGGCACAGACCATTCCTGACGCCATGAAAGGGAAGAAAGTCCTCGTGGCCTACTATTCCTGGAGCGGCCACACCAAAGCCGTAGCCGAACAGATCAGCAGCGAAACAGGCGGTACCTTGTTTGAAATCCAGCCGGCTGTGCCGTATCCGACAGACTATCGGGAATGTGTAGATGTGGCCAAGAAGGAAATGCAGGACAATGCCCGTCCTGCCGTAGCCAGTACCGTAGACAACATGGACCAGTACGACGTCATTTTTGTAGGCTATCCCATCTGGTGGGGCAAAGCGCCGATGCATGTGTATACCTTCCTGGAAAGCTATTCCCTGAGCGGCAAGGTCATCGTGCCCTTCTGCACCAGCGGCGGCAGCCCCCTGTCAGGAAGTATTCCGGATCTGCAGAAAGCCGTTCCCGGTGCACAGGTAGTACAGGGCAGTCAGTCAACAGATCCAGCCAAGATTTCGCAGTGGCTGAAAGATATTCACGCCGTATCCTGATATATGGCGATGTACGGGAAAGAAGGGGAACGTATGCATAAAAAAGCAGCTGTCCTGCTGACAGCAGCGGCTCTGCTCGTTGCCGCCGGAACAGCAGTCGTTCTCGGCAGCTGCCGCACTGGCAGCAGTCAGGACGAAACGATGCAGGTCCTGGGGCCGCAGCAGCAGGCCTATGTCCGTCAGCTCGACCTGGCCTTGGCCGGCGGCCATGCCGTCATTGGCCTGTACGATCAGGAAGCGGCTCTGGAGTTCGCCGAACGGCAGCCTCTGGCCGTCCAGCTCGTGCGGCAGCCGGAAAAAATCATCTTACCAGGCCTTCCCGATTCGGCCTATGCCCGGCAGGATACGCAGACCCTGGCGCCGGCTATTGGCGATATCGTCATGGACACGCAGACGAAAGAAGTCTACATCTGCTGCCGCGACATGGACAGCCGAGGCGGCCGCATCCTTCTGGGACATGTCGTTTCCGGACTGGAACTGCTGTCACAGCAGCACGGAACTTTTGAAGCCTTTGCCATGGCGGCCAGAGAATGAGCCTTTTCTCTTGCTGTCAGTCGTGATACAATAGCTGTAATAGTATCATAAAGGTATATTAGTATTGCAGATATTGCAGAAAGAAGGAATTACCATGCATTTAGGAGCCCAAGAGCTCATCGTCATCTTGCTGATCGTCCTCGTCCTGTTTGGCGGCAAAAAAGTGGCTGGCCTGGGAAAATCTCTGGGTACGAGCCTGCGCGAATTCAAGGAAGAAGTCAACAAGACCGGCGATGCCGTTCAGAACGCGACAGCAACAGAAAAAGAAACGGCAACAAAAACAGACACAGCAGCAAAAACGGAAACGGCAGGAGCCCAGAAACAGGCCGATACGCCGGACGATTCCAAGGCATAAGCAGGTATGGCGAATATGTATGATCTAGCATCCTATGAATCACCTCTGGGAATGCTGACCCTTGCCGGCCGCGGGGACTGTCTCGTTGGCCTTTGGTTTCAGGGACAGTCTCATTATCTTGCTTCACTGGCGCCGCAGGATTGCCGTTCCTGTGAATCACCGGTGCTGACAAGAGCCATGCAGTGGCTGGATGCCTATTTTTCCGGCCGCCAGCCGACCATCCTGTCAATGCCTCTGTATCCGGAAGGAACGCCTTTCCGCCGTCTTGTGTGGCATATTCTCTGCCAGATTCCCTATGGACAGGTGCGGACCTACGGCAGTATTGCCGAAGAAGTGGCGTCCCGTCAGGGAAAAGACCATATGTCGGCTCAGGCCATTGGCGGCGCTGTGGGACATAATCCCATATCCATCATCATTCCCTGTCATCGTGTCGTTGGAGTCGGTGGAAGCCTGACTGGCTATGCCGGCGGCATCGATAAAAAGCGGCAGCTCCTGCAGCATGAAGGCGTGGACCTGTCCGGCCTGAAGAGCAGGGATTGACGAAACTGGCCGCTGTACAAACTGCTGCCTGCTGTACAGCGGCTTGTTTGCTATACAATATAGAACGTTTTGTTATTAATTTATTCACGTGTTACGATAGTTTCCAGTAAGGAGAGAATATATCATGGGTTTTAGGAAGACGATGCAAACGAAGAATATCGCCTTTTTCAGCAGGCGGCTGCTGGGATATATCATTGGCTTTATGCTGTTTTATGCGCCTTTCGACGGATTTGCCCGCCTCATAGACCAGGTTATTCCGCCGACGCAGCTGTACAGTATTCACGAGCCTTGCTTTCGAATTCCCCTGCAGTATCTGCTGGATGGACGCATTGAAGAAGCGGGCCCCGTATCGCTGGTGGCACTGGTGCTGCTGGCCGTGGTTTCCCTGGTCTTTGGCCCGCTGTTCTGCGGCAAACTGTGCCCGGCCGGTGCGTTGACAGAATTTCTGTCCCGTCTCGTTCCGTCCCGGTTCCAGATCAACTGGCCGAAGCACGTACGGATTACGCCGCTGCGCTATGGTTTCTTTGCCGGATTTTTGCTGGCCCCCTTTATCGGCATTACGGCCCATTGTTCGTACTGCAACTTCTTCGTCTTCGACATGCTGATTACGACGGCGTATACGCAGCATCTGCCTGTTTACTCTGTGTCGCTCCTTGCGACATTCGGCCTGTGGTTTGTTCTGCTGGGCCTGTTTACCCGCGGCGGCCGGGGATTCTGCAACTTCCTTTGTCCTGTCGGCGCCTTCAACAGTCTGATGCACGCTGTGGGACGGCATCTTCCCTGGTCCTGGCGGATGGACGTCCATCGTCAGGCCTGCATTGGCTGCGGGAAATGCGCCGCCGCCTGTCCCATGACGGCTCTTTCTATACGGGACAGCAAGGCCGTCCTGTCGCAGCACCGCTGCATCATCTGCCAGGCCTGCAGCCACGTATGTCCTGCAGGAGCCATTGCCTATAGAAAAGGGGGAAAGGACGAATGAAACGAGAATCTGTTGTAACAGGCGCCGGTGCCGCCGGCATTGCTGTCCTTTCGTCAGCTGCCGAAGGCGCAGTGCCAGCCGCTGCCGGCACCGTATCGACGCTGTGCACCGGCGTGTGCGGCTCCTGTGGCGGCGGCTGTATTGCCGCTGTTGGCGCCATTGCCTGGGCGGGCATTCTGGCCCTGCGCCACAGGCATTCGCAGAAGGAGGTAACTCATGAATAGACGAGATTTTCTGAAACTGGCCAGCCTGGGAACGGCAGGTTTGCTGCTGTCGGGATGCGGCCTGCAGTCGCGGCGTGAAGCTTTTGAAGAACAGCAGCTCGGCAGCCGGGCCGAACACGGCGACGTGCAGTACCGGCCCATTCCCCATACAGGCGTGCAGGTCAGTACGATCGGCATTGGCTGCGGTTCTCTGCATGAATCGTCGCCAGAAGGAATTGCCCAGGTCTTTGACTATGCTGCCGACCGGGGCATTAACCTAGTTGATACAGTTATGGCCGATTTTTCCACGGCAGTCCCCATCGGCCAGGCCCTGAAAGGGAAGCGGCAGAAATTCATTACGCAGATGCACATTGGTGCGACATACCCCAACAACGTATATACCCGTACCCGCGACTTTGCGAAGGTCCGGGAAGGATTTGAAACGCAGCTGCGCATGTTCCAGACGGACTACAGTGATATTGGCCTCATTCATTACGTCGATCAGGGTGAGGATTATGACAACATGGTCAATAACGGACTGCTGGACTATGCGCAGAAGCTCAAGCAGGACGGCGTTATCCGGCATATTGGCTTTTCGTCCCATTCTGTGGAAATGAGTCATCGCTTCCTGGATACAGGCCTGATTGATGTATTCATGTTCAGTCTGAATCCGGCCTACGATTTTGTGTCGTCTGGCGGCGGCATGCGTCTGGACGAAAGCCGGCGGAAACTGTACGAACGGGCGCAGCAGCTCGGCGCGGCTATTACAGTCATGAAAGCCTATGGCGGCGGCCGATTGCTGTCAGAGGCGTCGTCTCCTTTTGGTCAGGCTATGACGCCGGTTCAGTGCATTCAGTACTGTCTGGACCGGCCAGCCGTTGTTTCCATTATTCCCGGCGTACGCAATCTCATGGATGTGAAGACATCGCTGTTGTATTACAGCGCGTCTCCGGAAGAGCGGCAGTATTCGCAGATTCTCCAGGCCAACGCAAAGGATATGGACGGCGTCTGTATTTACTGCGGCCACTGCCAGCCCTGCGTCAAATCTATTGATATTGCGGCAGTGAATAAATTTTATGATCTGGCCCAGTCCGGCGATGCCCTGGCGGCCGATCATTACCGCCGCCTTTCCGCCAAAGCCGGTGACTGCATTCAGTGCGGCCAGTGCGAGCCCCGTTGTCCTTTTCATGTGGCGATCCGGGAACGTATGAAGCAGACGCAGGCCTATTTTGGCGAGTAATACTGGTATTCTGCCCATATGCCGGTCGCCCACAGGCCGTAGATTTCCCCATCATGCCAGGGGGGCCGGGAGGCGACAGCCCTTTGACCGTCCGCCCGGGACAATCCCTGTGTATGCGCCCTGCT